>DATLNY010000464.1:0-3795 GCA_035536495.1 Candidatus Saccharimonadia bacterium
GACGGCGGGCTGCAGTGCGTCGGCCGTCAGCGCGCCGCTGCCGTAGCTCGCGGTCGCGCGCGGCAGCCCGGCCGGCTGCCGCCGCTCGAGCGTCAGCCGCCAGCGGGGGCCGTCCCGGACGAGCGCGGGTTCGAGGACCGCGTCGGCGCCGAGGAATTCCGCGACGCGCTCGCGATTGCGCCGCGCAGTCGCGTCGTCATAGCCGAGCTGGCGCAGCGCACGGTCCACGCGCGCGGCGTTCGCGTGCGGAACCCGCGTCGCCGCGAGCGTCTCGGCGAGCAGCGCATCGAGCGCCGCGGCGAGCGGTGCGTCGTCGGCTGCGCTCTGCGTCGGGAACACGGCGATCCGCAGGGTGCGCGCGGCGGGCACGGCGGCCGGCGCCGCGACCTCGGCGGTGCGTTCGAGCCTGCGCGCGAAGTCGAACGCGGCGACCGCGGCGACGGCGACGAGCAGTGCCGCGACGGCGACGCGCGGCGCGGGGAGCGCGGTCGGCACGCGCCGCTCGTCGAGCGCACGCACGACGTCGGTCGCGTGCTGCAGCCGGCGCGCCGGCTTGAGCTGGGTCAGCCGCGCGACGAGGCGGACGAGCCATGCCGGCGCGTCGGGCCGCGCCTTCGCGACCGACGGCGCATTGCGCACGATGCGCTGCGCGAGCATCTCGGCCGGCGTGCCGCCCTCGAATGCGGGCTTGCCCGCGAGCATCTCGTAAAGCATGAGGCCGAGCGCGTAGAGGTCGCTGCGATGGTCGATCGGATCGGCGCGCGCCTGCTCGGGCGAAAGGTACTCCGGCGTGCCGACCACGACTCCGCTGCCGGTGATGCCCGTCACGCCCGCAGAGCGCGCGATGCCGAAGTCGGTGATATAGGCGTCGAGCGCGTCGGTGACGAGCACGTTCGCGGGCTTGAGATCGCGATGCACGACGTTGCGCGCATGCGCCGCGGCGAGCCCGAGCGCGAGCTGGCGCGCGATCTTCGTCGCATCCTCGATCGCGAGCGCGCCGCGCTCGTCGAGCAGCCGCTCGAGCGACCCGCCCGCGACGAAGTCCATGCTGATCAACCAGCGTCCTTCGTGCGCGACGATGTCGTGGATTCGCACGACGTGCGGCGACGACACCTGGCGCGCGAGCAGCAGTTCCTGGCGGAAGCGTGTGAATGCATCGGGGCGCGACGCGAGCTCCGGCCGCAGCAGCTTCAATGCGACCGGCACGTGCAACTGTTCGTCGTAGGCGCGATACACGACGCCCATGCCGCCGAGACCGATCAGTTCCTCGATCCGGAATCGCCCGGCGACGAGCTCGCCGACGCGCAGCTCCGCCGCCGCGAACAGACCCGTGACGGTCGCACCCGGATCGGGCCCGAGCTCGCGGCCGGGCGCGGTCACGGTGTGTCTCCGGCGATCGCGCGCAGTGGCGCGCGACGCGATGCATCGGCAGCGCGACGGCTGCTGTCGTGCAACGGGGCGATCGCCGTCGCGCTCATCGGGATTGCGCTTCGCGCCGGAGCGAGTCCCACGCCGGCGCGGGCCCTGCATTGCTCGCGTCGCCCGAGCCCGACACGGCGAGCCACGAATCGAGGTGCTCGAGCGAATCGGCGATGCCGGTCGCCGCGATCGCGATCGCCGCGTGCTGCGCGAATGCGCCGAGGATCTCCTCGTCGAGCTCGGTGAACACCTTGCCGCTCTCGTCGCTGTCGGCGTACGCGACGCCGAGCAGGCGCCCCTCGTGGACGAGTGGCACGCTCGCGAGCGCGCGGATGCCGCCTGCGATGATGCTCGCGCGGCCGCGCAGCCAGACCTCGTCGGTCGCGTTGGTCATGAACACCGGGCGCCGCTCGCGCATCGCGCGCTCGATCGCGCCGCTCGAGCCTTCGAAGCGGTCCCCCGCGATGTCGTCCGGCGTCGAGCGAAAGCACGCACGGACCTTGAATCCCGTCACGGGATTGCCCGCGAGCAGGAAGCCGCGCCGGCATTCCGCCAGCTCGACGATCGCGCTGATGAGTCCTGCGAGCAGCTCGTCGCGCGAACGCGCCGCCTCGATCCGCTGGGTCCAGGCGCGCGAGTTCTGGCGCCGCACCTGCGCGCGGGCCTCGGTCGCCGACGCCGCCGCGGCCGTCACTTCGTCGAACTCGCAGAACACGTCGCCGATCGAGAACCACTGGCCCGACGCGACGCGCCCCTCCATCACGCGGGCGCCGCCGATGCGGACGCCGTTCTTGCTGCCGAGGTCGCGCACGCGCCAGTGGTCGACGGCATGGACGAGCTCGACGTGGCGTCGCGAGACCGACGCGTGGTCGAGCACGACGTCGCATTCCGGCGCGCGCCCGAGCGTGATCGCCCCGCCTTCGTGGACGAACCGCAGCAGCGCAGCGGCTTCGGGCAGATGGATGACGAGTCGCGCGGGCATGCGCTGGCTCCTGCGCGCGCGACGGCGGGACGACCGCCGGGTCAGAGTCGACCGATGACGAACTTCAGCGACGCGGCGTCGCCGATGAGATCACCCGCGATGTTCTCGAGGTCGCGCTGCGCGCGCCACCGATCGGGGATCTGGGCGCTGCTCGCGCCGCGCACGCGCGCAACGAACGTGTCGAGCGCGAACATCGCCGCGGGGTAGTCGCCGACATCGAACGCGGAGCGGCTGTCGGCGAGGTCCATCGCGAGAGCCGTCCGCACGGCCGGGTCGATCGCGGGGTTCGTCAGGCGCGCGCCGAGCGCGTCGTACTTCGACACGGCCGCAGCGGCGGGCGCGGTCAGGTCGATCACGATGAGGAACTCGGAGAAGCCGCCGGTCCGCCCGCCGGTGCGGACCGAGCCGGGCGCGACGCCGTCGGTGATGTCGCGGAACGTGCCGCCGAGGGGCGCCTTGTAGAGGCGCAGCGGCGAATCGCTCGCATAAGGAAGGAGATGCGTGTGGATCTCGGCCCGGACCGTGTCGTTGAACGCGAGTGGGCCGCCACCCGGCGTACACGATGCGTTCGCGGGCGGCTCGACCTGGATCACGAGCGGCAGCGCGAGCGGCACCAGCGCGTCGTTCGGGAGCCGCGCGCGAAACGCGGGATCGAGCGGGTTGACGAGCGCCGCGGACAGTCCGAGCGTGCTCGCACACAGATTCTCCGCGCCGTCGAACGCGAGGCTCAGCTCAGCATCGATGTCGAGCGGCAGCACGGTCGAATCGAGCCCGACGACGGCCTGGTTGGCGCCGATCTGGATCGCAAGCGTCACGACGCCCGGCAGGCTTCCCTGCGCTTCGCCCGGATTCACAGGCGGAGGGGGCGCCGCCCGCGCAAGCGCCGACGACAGCGATGCTGCTAGCACCGCGGGGACGGCTAGGCGAATCAACATGGCGCGCTTCATCGGAAATTCCGGCGACCCGCCTCCCTGGCTGGTCGCGTGTGGGCCCTGGACGTGGCTCTGGACACGCGCACGCTAGCAGGCGCAGGGCAAACGTGGGTGTACCAGGGGTAAATCCGGGCCGCGCCTGGGGGAATATCGCTCCGCCGGCCCGGGGGAAACCCCCGCCGTGGCAAACGCGCCGCCCGCTACGCCGGCGAGGCGGCGCGATTCCTGTCGAGACGGCGATAGCCGATCGCCTCGGTGAGATGGCCGGTGTCGATCCGCTCCGCCCCGTCCAGGTCCGCGATCGTGCGGGCCGTGCGCAGTACGCGATGGTACGCGCGCGCCGACAGCCCGAGCCGCTCCGAGGCGTGCTCGAGCAACGCAAGATCGCGAGGCGCAAGACGGCAATCGCGCTCGACCTCGCGATTGCCGAGGTGCGCGTTCGGCTTGCCGGCGCGGACGAGC
>DATLNY010000465.1:0-5958 GCA_035536495.1 Candidatus Saccharimonadia bacterium
GCGCCGCAGCACGAGCGGAATCGTCGCGCCCGCGATGCCCGCGATGAAACACGAGCCGGTCATCGCGACGACGATGATGATCGCGAGCGGCAACGCGTGCTCACTGCCCTGCTGGCGCGCATAGAAGTACATGCCGATCGCAGCGACCATGCCGGTGCCGAAGCCGTTCAGCACGCCAAGCAGCCCTTCCTTGAACGCGAGCCTGAAGGTCTGCCCGGGCCGGATCTCGTTCAGCGTGATCCCGCGCAGCGTCACCGCGAGCGCTTGTGCACCGAGATTCCCGCACTGGCCCGCGAGCACCGGCAGGAACACCGCGAGCAGGACGATCTCGGAGATCGTCTCCTCGAAGAAGCCGACGACCGCGGCGGCGACGAACGCCGTCAACAGGTTGAGCTGCAGCCAAGGATGGCGGAACTTGAGGCTGCGCGACCACGGCGTCGCGAGCCGCTCCTCCTTCTCGACGCCGACCATCGAGCCGGCCTGCGCCGAGATCTCGAACGCCTGCTGCTCGAACATCGACTGGCCCTTGACCATGCCGAGCAGCCGGTTGTCGCCGTCGCAGATCGGATAGACCGGGTAGTGGCGCGTCACGACCTCGCGCATCGCGTCGACGAGCGGCATGTCCGCGCGCAGCGTGAACGGGTTCTTCAGCATGATCTCTTCGAGGCGCTGCGACGGCTGCGCGAACAACAGCTCGCGGAACGCGACGACGCCGACGAGATGCCCGTCGGCCTCGGTCACGAAGATGTACACGACCATGCGCTTCTTGACGATCTCGCGCAGCGCGCTCGTCACGTCGCCGATGGTGTCGCTCGGGCGGAACACCGCCGGCGGGCGCTCCATCAGGCGCCCGACCGTGCCCTCCTCGTAGCTGTGGCCCTTGAGCCAGAGCTGGCCCTGGCCGAACGGCGTCGCGGCGGCGATGCGCTCGCGCCGCTCCTCGTCGAACTCCTCGAGGATCTCGACCGCGTAGCCGACGTGCATCTCCGTCAGGATCTTCGCGATCTCGTCGTCGGACTTGTCGGAGAGCCGCTCCCTCGCGGTCTTCGGGTCGAGGATGCGAAACCGGCCGCTTTGCTGACTCGGGTCTTCCATGGCGGGTCTTCGGAGGATTTGCGCAAGTTAACCATTTCGGTCCCGCGTGCGGAAGGAACTCGGCCAGTACACGGTGCGGGGCGCGGCCGGGTCCGGACGACGCAGCGCGTGTTGGTGCGCTGATCGCGTGCCGCTACGCTCCCCAGAACCGGCCCGCCCGCGACCGGCCCCGACGGAGTCAACCGCCATGTCGAACCGGTTCCGGCTACTGGTCTGTGCGGGTCTGCTGTCGGCTGCGGGCGCCGTTGCGGCAAAGGGGGCGCCCGACCCGCGCGCGACCGCCCTGATCGCGGAGCTCGGGCTGAAACCCGCGGCTGTCGCATCGCGCGACCTCCCCGGCTGGAAATCGCCAACTCGAGTCGTGGTCGCGACCGACGATGGGGAACTGGTCACGAAACTGCAGTCGCTCGTGCCCGGTGTCGAGGTGCTCGCCGCGGCCGAAGACGACGCGGCGCGTGGCGCGCAGCTCGCCGAGGCGCAAGTGGTCGTCGGACTGTGCGACGCCGAAACGCTCGCCGCGGCGAAGTCCCTGCACTGGATCCAGGCGCTGTGGGTCGGCGTCGAGAACTGCGTGTCCGTGCCGGGCCTCGCCGAGCGCGGCATCGTGCTGACGAACATGCAGCGCACGAGCGGGAGGCCGATCGCCGAGCACGCGATCGCGCTGATGCTCGCGCTCTCGCGCGGCCTGCCGCAGTTCGCGCGGCACCAGCACGCCGGCCGTTGGCAGCGCGACCCAGCCGCCGCGCACGTGATGCGCGAGGTCGGGGGCCGCACGATGCTCGTGGTCGGGCTCGGCGGCATCGGCACCGAAGTCGCGCGCCGCGGGCACGCACTCGGCATGCGCGTCATCGCGACGCGCAACAGCACCCGGGAAGGCCCGGACTTCGTCGCGAAGGTCGGACTGCCGGGCGACCTGCTCGCGTATGCCGCCGAGGCCGACGTCGTGGTCAATGCGGTGCCGCTGACGCCTTCGACAACCGGCATCTTCAACCGGGCATTCTTCGATGCGATGAAGCCCGACGGGCTGTTCGTCAACGTCGCGCGGGGGCGCAGCGTCGTCACCGACGACCTCGTCGCGGCGCTGCGCAGTGGCCGGCTCGCGGGTGCGGCGCTCGACGTGACCGATCCGGAGCCACTGCCCGATGGTCACGCGCTGTGGTCGATGCCGAACGTCGTCATCACGCCGCACGTCGCGGCCGAATCGAGCGTGCAGGGCGAGCGCGACGACATCCTCATCGCCGAGAACCTGCGCCGCTACGTCGCGGGCGAGCCGCTCCTCAACGTCGTCGATATCGCTCGCGGCTACTGAGGGATGGGCGGCACGGCCGAAGCGGTCCGCCCCAGCGCGCTCCAGGTCATCGCCGGCGTGCGGCCGGAGGAACGCGGCGTGCTCGCGCTGTCGGCGCTTTATTTCTTCTTCGTGATGGGGAGTTACTTCATCCTGCGGCCGATCCGCGACCAGATGGGCGTCGCGGGCGGCGTCGACAACCTCGCGTGGCTGTTCAGCGGCACGCTGGTCGCGATGCTCGCGGTGAACCCGGTGTTCGCGCTGCTGGTGTCGCGGCTGCCGCGACGGCGCTTCGTGGCGTGGAGCTATCGCGCGCTGATGGCTTGCCTGCTCGGCTTCTACTACGCGCTCGTGACGCTGCCGGAGGCGAGCCAGGTCTGGGTCGGCCGCGCGTTCTTCGTCTGGGTCAGCGTGTTCAACCTGTTCGCCGTCTCGCTGTTCTGGGCGGTGATGTCCGACGTCTACACGACCGAGCCGTCGCGCCGGCTCTACGGCGTCATCGCCGCCGGCGGCACGCTCGGTGCGCTGGTCGGCGGTGCGATCACCGCGACGCTCGTCGCGGCCGTCGGTGCGCCGGCGCTGCTGCTGGTCTCGCTCGTGATGCTCGAGCTCGCGTTGTGGTGCATGTTCGCGCTCAATCGCAAGGTCGCACGCGAAGCGTCGCCGGGCGCGAGCGACGGCGATGCGGTGATCGGCGGCAGCGCGATCGACGGCTTCCGTCTCGCGCTGCGTTCGCCGTACCTCCTCGGCGTGTGCGGCTACATGCTGCTGTACACGATCGGCTCGACGTTCCTGTATTTCCTGCAGGCGCAGATCGTCGACGCGACGATCGACGGGCGCACGGCGCAGACGACCTATTTCGCGCAGGTCGACATCTGGGTCAACGGGCTCACGCTGCTGCTGCAGCTGTTCCTGACCGGGCGGTTCATGGCGCGCCTCGGCGTCGGCCTGACGCTCGCGGCACTCCCGCTGGTGAGCATCATCGGCTTCGTCGGCCTCGGCCTCGTGCCGGTGCTCGCGGCCGTCGTGGTCTTCACGGTGGCACGGCGCGTCACGAACTTCGCGCTGTCGCGGCCCGCGCGCGAAGCGTTGTTCGTACCGCTCTCGCGCGGCGAGAAATACAAGGCGAAGAGCCTCATCGACACCGTCGTGTATCGACTCGGCGACCAGGTCGGCGCGTGGAGCAGCGCGGCGCTGACCTGGCTTGGCCTCGGCATCGCCGGTATCGCCTGGTGCGCCGCCCCGCTGGCGGCGCTGTGGCTGGTGCTGTCGCTCATGCTCGGACGGCGTTACCGCGCGATGCACGGCGCGACCTGACGGCCGGGCGCAGCGTCAACGCGATCTCGCGGGGGCCGTCTCCGAAAGCTCCGCGAGCCGTGTGCGCGCGCCACGCGTCGCCGGATGGTCCTTGCCGTACACCGCGTCGTACTGCCGTGCCGCCTCGGTCTGTGCCTCGACCGCCTCGGGAACGCGGCCGAGCCGTGCCAGCACGCTCGCGCGCGCGGCGATCACCACCGCGAGCTCGTCGGCCGGTTTGCCCTGGTGGTACTCACGCAGTGCGGCGTGTGCCGCGTCGATCTCGGCGAGCGCCGCGTCCGAATCGCCCGCACGCGACATGATGTCGCCGCGCTCGGCACGGATGAGCTGGCACACCTGGCTGGCATTTCCTTGCCTTGCGCACCGATCCCAGGCGCTGTCGATCGACGCGCGCGCTTCGTCGATCCGCCCCTCCTGGGCAAGCACCGTGGCGAGTCGCTTGCTGACGTGCTCGCTACCCGCGCCGCCCATGCGACCGTACATCGCGATCGCTTCGCGAATGCGCTCGACTCCGGCCGCGGGATCCTCGCGCGCCAGCATGTAACCCGACTCTCCGAGCGCAGACGCGACCCAGCGGTGATCGCCGGGGAAGTGACGCCGCGCGAGTGCGAGGCGGCGCTCCGCGAGCGCGCGTTCGCGCACGAGGTCACCGCGCGCGAACGCGATGTTCTCCATCGCGGCGAGCAGCGGGAGCATGTTGGGGTTGTCCGGACCGTTGGCCTTCTCGGAAACCTCGAGCGATTCCGTTGCATACGCCTCGGCTTCGTCGATGCGGTTCAGATCGAGCATCAGCGTCGCGGCATTGTGCAATGCGATGCCCAGGACCCGCCGGTCCGTCGCCGCGTCGCGGCGGCGCAGCGCGAGCTCTTTCTCGACCAGCGCGGCGGCCTCCTGGATCCGGCCCTGCTCGCGCCGCACCGACGTCAGGCCCCCGAGCGCCGCAAGGTAAGCGGTGCTTTCGGTTTCGGCGTAGGGTTCCAGGATCGCGACGGCGCGCTCGAGCAGCGGCGCGCCCGCGAGCGGGTCGCCGCGGTAGCCCGCGAGCACGCCGAGGTTCAACAGCGATTCCGCGACCGCGGGATGGTTCGGTCCATGCGCGCGCTCCGCGAGCTCGCGCGCGCGCTCGATCAGTTTCGTCGCGGCGGCGAGGTCGCCGCGGCCGGCCTCGATCTCGCCAAAGTCGTCGTAAAGGTCCGCCTGCAGGGCAGGGTCGGCCTCGAGCTCGGTCGAAATGCGCTCGAGCGTGAGGTCGAACGACTCCGACAGCGTCAGCGGCCTGGCGTCGGCGCCGGTGCGTCGCAACGGATCCTCGTGCAGGTAGATCGACATCATGAAGTCCTTGACGCGCCTGACACGCGCGGCCTGGTCGCGCGACGCCGCGGCTTCGCCTTCGGCGCGCTGCGCTTCCCGATCCGCACGCTCGGCCTGCACCGTCGCGCGCGTGGCTTCGCGCCGCGCGCGGTCCGCCTGCCACAGCGCAAGCGCGAGCGAGCCGAGCAGCGCAACCAGCATCAGGAGCGCCGCCGTCACGCCGCCGCGGTGCCGGTTGACGAATTTGCCGGCGCGATAGGTCCAGGTATGCGGCCGCGCGCGAATCGGCTGGCCGCCGAGATATCGCGTGAGATCCTCGGCGAACGCGGCGGCCGACGGGTAGCGGCGGTCGGGCTCGCGCGCGAGCGCGTGCATGACGATCGTGTCGAGGTCGCCGTCGAGCTCGCGCGCGCGGCGAGTCGTATCGAGCGTGGGCGCGCCACGGCGGAGCGCCGCGCTCGGGCGCTCGACCGATTCGGTGTCGATCGCGCGCGCGAGCGCATCGAGCGAGCGCCCGGTCCGATCATGCGGCAACATGCCGGTCAGAAGCTCGTACAGCATCACGCCGAGCGAATAGACGTCGGTCGTGGTGCCGACCGGCGCGCCGAGGATCTGCTCGGGCGCCGCATAGGCAGGCGACATCACGCGCACGTCGGCCGAGGTCGCGGTCTCGTCGCCACGCTCACCGAGCAGCTTCGCGATACCGAAATCGAGCAGCTTCGCGTCCCCCTGGGGCGTCACGAGCACGTTCGACGGCTTGAGGTCACGGTGCACGACGAGGCGCCGGTGCGCGTAGTCGACCGCGTCGCAGATCGCGACGACGAGCTTCACGCGCGCCTCGAGCGACAGGGCGGCGCGCTGCGCATGTTGAACGAGCGGCTCGCCCTCGACGAACTCCATGACGAGGAACGGCGATCCGTCCGCCGCGGCGCCGCCGTCGATGAGGC
>DATLNY010000466.1:0-6050 GCA_035536495.1 Candidatus Saccharimonadia bacterium
TCTCGCGCGAGCGCATCGTGTTCGCCTCGTCGACGACGGTCGCGGCGAGGTTGCGCACGTCCATGTTGATCGCATAGCCGAACAGTAAGAGCTGCAGCGTCGGGATCCCGATGATCATCGCGAACGTGAGCCGGTCGCGGCGGAGCTGGTAGAGCTCCTTCGTGACGATCGCGAGCAGGCGCCGCGTCGCGCTCACGCAGCCACCGGTGCGCGCATCCGGCGGGTCGCTGCGACGAAGACGTCCTCGAGGTTCGGCGGGACTTCCGCGACGCGCGCCTCGATTCCAGCGTTGGACAGTCGCGCGCGAAGGGCTTCAGCATCGAGCTCGCGTGCGGCGAGCACGCGCAGCGTCGTGCCGATCTGCGCGATCGCGCCGACGCCCGGCCAATCGCGCAGCAGCGCCTGCGCCTCGCGCGGTCGCGCGCAGTCGATCGCGAGCACGCGCTGCTCGATGCCGGCGGTGAGCCCGGCCGGCGTCCCCTCCGCGACGAGCCGGCCGCGATCGAGGATCGCAAGCCGGTGGCAGCGCTCGGCCTCGTCCATGAAATGCGTCGAGACGAGCAGCGTCGTGCCCGTGTCGGCGAGCGCGAACAGGTGGTCCCAGAACTCGCGGCGCGATTCGGGATCCACCGCGCTCGTCGGCTCGTCGAGCAGCAGCAGCTCGGGCGCGTGCAGGACGCAGCACGCGAGCGCGAGCCGCTGCTTCTGCCCGCCCGACATCGTGCCCGCGAGCTGCGAGCGCCGGTCCGCGAGGCGATGGAGCGCGAGCACCTCGTCGATGCGGGTGCGCGCGGCGCGCGGTGCCAGCCCCTGGACCGCCGCGATGAAGCGCAGGTTCTCGATGACCGAAAGGTCCTCGTACAGCGAGAACTTCTGCGTCATGTACCCGATACGGCGTTTGAGCGCTTCTGCCTCGCGCGGGATCGAAAGCCCGAGCACCTCGATCTCGCCCGCGCTCGGCGTCAGCAGCCCGCAGAGCATCCGCAGCGTCGTCGTCTTGCCGGAGCCGTTCGGGCCGAGGAAGCCCGTCACGCTCGCGCGCGGCACGTCGAGGTCGACGCGATCGACCGCGACGAGCGCGCCGAACCGCCGCGTCAGGCCGCGCGCGCGGATTGCGATCTCGCGCACAAGTGCGCTCACGGGGTCAGGACGGCGCGCACCGGCAGGCCCGCGGGCAGCGCCGCGGCCGCAGCACCGTCGAGGTCGAGCTCCGCGAGATAGACGAGTCGGCTCGCGTCCTCGCCGGTCAGCGCGTAGTACGGCGTGAAGCTCGGCTCGTTCGCGACGTTGCGTACGCGTGCCGCGAGCTGCGACGCGACGCCCTCGACCGATACCGCGAGCTTCGAGCCGACCTGCACGCGCGCGCGCCACGCGCTCGGGATGTAGACGCGTGCGTAGGGCCGGTCGCCGACGAGCAGCGTCGCGATCGTGTCGCCGCGCGCGGGCTGATCCCCCGGCTCGAACGGCAGCGAGTCGATGCGTCCGGCGCGCGGCGCGACGAGCCGCATCCGGTCGGCCGCGAGCGTGACGGCGCTGCGCCGCGCTTCGGCCGCGGCGATCGCGGCTTCGGTCTGCGCAATCGACTCGGCGCGCGTGCCGCTGATGAGCAGCGCGAGTCGCGCCTTCGCGGCCGCGAGCTCCGCCGCGCGCGTCTCCCGCGCGTTGCGCGCGCGATCGAGCTCGGCCGCCGCGACGAGGTTGCGCGCGCGCATCGTGCGAATACGCTCGAGCTGCTGCATGGAGTCGCGCAGCTGCGACTCGCCCTGGCGCACGAGCGCACGCGCTTCATCGAGTGCCTCGCTACGCGCGCCGGCGCGTTGTTCCGCGAGGACCGCGCGCCAGCGATCGGCCTCGGCGGCCGCGGCCGCGGCATCGGCACGCAGCCGCGCGTCGTCGAGCCGCGCGACGAGCGCGCCGCGGTCGACACGGTCTCCCTCGCGCACGGCGATTTCGAGCAGTGGCTCGGACGCCTCGGCGACGAGCTCGATGCGATCCCATTCGAGCGTGCCGAGCGCGACCGGCGCCTCGTCCCGGCGACATCCGCCCGCGACGAGCACGAGCAGCACGATGCCGGCGAGGCGTTTCGAACGGTGCGCCACGGTCATGGGCGCAACGGTCACGGGACCGCGCGCCAAATGCAAGCGCCGCTGGGCCTCGAAACCGCCCGGCCTCGAACGGATGAGGTGATCCGACGGGACGGCGCGCGGCGTGCGTGCTAGCGTGCCCGCGCACTGGGCTGCTTGTTCCCGCATGTCGCTTTCCCTCGCCGCATACCTCCTCATCGGCGGCGCGCTCGCGCTCGCGCTGGCGTTCCATCGCAACCGCGCCGCGCAGGTGCTCGCGACGGCGCTCGCCGCGGCGCTCGCGCTCGCGGGCGGCGATCCGCGCCATGCCTACGGCGCGCTGCGGTTCGCGCCGTGGCTGATCCTCGCGGCGTGCCTCGTGCCGGAGCCCCGGCTCGTGTCGCGACGCACCGGCTTGTTCGTGCTCGCTTTCGTCTTCCTCGCCCTGGTCACGGTCTCCGCGCCCGAGCACGTATTCCAGGGGCTCGCACGCGCCGCTGCATTCCTCGCGTTCGACCTGCCGGGCCCACGCGCCGCGGCCGCGATCACGCTCGCGGCAGCTGCGCTCTGCCTGCTGCGCTGGGCGCTGACCGCGCGTCCGATGGAGCTCGGCCTTGCGCTCGCGCTGGTCCCGCTCGCGTACGCGTACTCGCGCGTCGACACGGCCGAACGCGACGCCGCGCTCGCGCTGACCGGGATGGTCGGCATCGTCGCCGTCGTCTATGCGTCGTACCGCATGGCATTCATCGATGCGCTGACGGGATTGCCGAACCGTCGCGCGCTCGACGAGACGCTGATGCGGCTCTCGGGCCAGTACGCGCTCGCAATGGTCGACGTCGACCACTTCAAGCAGTTCAACGACACCTACGGCCACGATGCCGGCGACGTCGTGCTGCGCCAGGTCGCGCGCACGCTGCGGCGACGCGCGCGCGCCTCGGCGTTCCGCTACGGCGGCGAGGAGTTCTGCCTGATCTACGAGGGCGCGCGCGCCGCGCACGTCAGGGAAGGCTGCGAGCACGCGCGCGCCGCGATCGAGTCGCAGCCGATCGCGATCCCCCCGTCGCCGCAGCGGCCGAAGAAGGCGGGGCCGAAACGCGCGCACGCCGGCGAGGTCTCGGTCACGATCAGCGTCGGCTGCGCGATGCGCGGCACGGAACGGCACAACCCGTCGGAAGTGCTCAAGGCCGCCGACCAGGCGCTTTATCGGGCGAAGGCGAAGGGCCGCAATCGCGTCGTCGCGGCGTAGCGCCCCGGCGAAGCGCGCGGGCCCGGCGCGCTCAGAGCACCTGCGTGAATACCGCGACGAAGTGGCAGACGCAACCGGCGAGCACGAACGCGTGCCAGATCGCGTGGTTGTACGGGATGCGCTGCCAGAGGTAGAACACGGCGCCGCCGGTGTAGAGCACACCGCCCGCGACGAGCCAGGCGATCGTGTCGGGCGGGACGCGCTCGATCAGCGGGCCGATCGCGACGACGACGACCCAGCCCATCGCGATATAGACGAGCGTCGAGACGACGCGGAACCGGCCGGTGAAGAACAGCTTGATCGCGATCCCGACTGCAGCGAGCGTCCAGACGGTCGCGAACAGGCCCCAGCCCCAGCTGCCGCGCAGCCCCACGAGCGTGAACGGCGTGTAGGTCCCCGCGATCAGCAGGAAGATCGCGCAATGATCGAGCACCTTGAGAACGTGCTGCGCGCGCGGGTGCGGGATCGCGTGGTAGAGCGTCGAGGCGGTGAACAGCAGCACCGCGGTCGCGGAAAATACGGCGACACTGATGACTTCGCGCGTCCCGGCGACCTGAGCCGTCAGTGTCACGAGCACGCTGCCCGCAATGACCGCCGCGACGAGCCCGATTCCGTGGATCACCGCGTTGGCGATCTGCTCGCGCAGCGTGTAGGTGGCGTGCGCCGTCGTCACGGGTCGAGTCTAGCGGTGCGGATCTGGAGCAAACACACGCGGCCGAGGACGCTGGAAACCAGGCGCTGCCGTGCGCCTGCACCCGGAACCGACTCCCGCATGAACCACCGGCCCGGACCCGGTTGATGTGCCGGATCCGGGTGTTACGGTGCACGCTCTCGGACTGGGCGGACCATGAACACGACGAGCACATTTCGAAAGGCCGGCAGCTCGGCCCTGCTCGCCATGCTCGCCGCGGTGGGCGGCACGGGTTCGCGCGCAGCCGATGACCTCGTGTTCGCGAACGGGTATGACGACGACGCGGCGAGCCAGGCGCCGGCCGAATGCGTGCCGGAGCCGCCGCTGTATCCCGTGTTCGAAACCAGGGGCTTGCCGGCGACGTTGCGGGGGGTGTTCGCGCCGAACCGGATCGGCGCGGCGCTTAGTCAGGTCAAGCTCGACGGCGGCACCTGGGAGGCGTACCGCTTCACGCGCGCGGACCTGCCGTCCGCGTTCGTCGAGTTCCAGGCCGATACGTCGAACGTGGGCGATTACGCGGTCGGGGCGGACTTCCGCTTCGTCGTCATCGGCGAGTGCGCCGGCGACTTCCGCGCGCCGTCGCAGGCCGCGTGCAGCGCTTACGCCGGCGAGGGCGGGTTCCTCTACGTCAACTTCGGCGCGCCGCTCGCGTATGCATGCAACCTCGATCCGACGCGCGCGTACTTCTTCAATGTCCATGTGGGCGGGGCGCCGTGCAACGCGGCCCGTTTCGCGAACACGTGCGCCTTCCGGATCGCCGTGATGCCGCGCGGCTGAACCGGCGGGCGTTACCGCACCGCCCGGGCCGCAGGCCTGTCGAGGCGCAAGCCCGACGCCGCGGATAAAAGCTGCGAAAATGCCGGGTCCGTCCGCATCGCGCGGGCCCGATCCGCGACGACCGTTGAGCCCGAACGACCACACCCTCTGCGTTGCGCCGATGATGGACTGGACCGACCGGCACTGCCGCGTCTTCCATCGGCTGCTCGCGCCGCACGCCCGGCTCTACACCGAGATGGTGCACGCGCACGCGGTGATCCGCGGCGACCGTCGTCGCCTGCTCGGGCACAGCGCGATCGAGCACCCGCTCGCGCTGCAGCTCGGCGGCTCGGAGCCCGCGCTGCTCGCGCAGGCCGCGCGGATCGGCGAGGAACACGGCTACGACGAGATCAACCTCAACGTCGGTTGCCCGAGCGAGCGCGTGCAGTCGGGCAGCTTCGGCGCGTGCCTCATGCGCGATCCTGCGCTCGTCGCCGATTGCGTCGCGGCGATGCGCGCGGCAGTGCGCGTTCCGGTCACGGTCAAGTGTCGCCTCGGCGTCGACGACCAGGACGAGGAGCGCGACCTCGACCGCTTCGTCGACACCGTCGGCGCGGCCGGATGCGCGCTCCTCGTCGTGCACGCGCGCAAGGCCTGGCTGAAGGGTCTTTCGCCGAAGGAGAACCGCGAGATCCCCCCGCTGATCCACGCACGCGTCCACCGGCTCAAGCGCGATCATCCAGCGCTCACGATCGTGCTCAATGGCGGGATCGCGACGATCGAGGCCGCGTCGGCGCAGCTCGCGCTCGTCGACGGCGTCATGCTCGGGCGCGCCGCGTACCACGACCCGTACCTGCTCGCGCAGCTCGACGCGGCGCTGTTCGCGGCGCACGCGCCGCTGCCCGACCGACACGCGATCGTCGCGGGCATGCGCGCTTACGTCGAGCAGCGGCTCGCGGCCGGCGACACACTCCATCACATGACGCGCCACTGGGTCGGCCTGTTCCAGGGCCGGCCCGGCGCCCGGACATGGCGGCGCGTGCTGACCGAGCACGGCAACCGCAGGGACGCCCGCTGGGACGTCGTCGAGCGCGCGCTCGATGCCGTGCGCTCGCCGCTGCGCGACGCGGCCTGAGCGCGATGATCGTCTCGACGCCGCGGGATTTCCTCGCGCACTACGATCCCGCGCGTTATCCCGCGACCTCGCCGGCGACCGCGCGCGCCGCATTGCTCGTCGACCCCGTCGGGCTTTCGCTTTCGCCCGAGTCGGCGAGCGACAACGCCTACATGGACG
>DATLNY010000467.1:0-4047 GCA_035536495.1 Candidatus Saccharimonadia bacterium
CGAGAGCGCGCCGTCCTCGGCGAGCAGCAGGATCGCAGCGGCAGTGAACTGCTTCGTGACCGACGCGAGCCGGTAATTCGTGCGCGGGCTCGATTCGGTGCGCGCCTCGAGGTCGGCGAGCCCGTACGAGCGCGCGAGCACCGTCCGGCCATCGCGGACGACGAGCACCGACGCGCCGGGAACGTCGCCGGCGTAGTCGCGCATCAGTGCATCGACTCGCGCAGTCACGTCAGTCGCCGTCGTCGCGCAGCCTGCGAGCGCGAGCACGAGCGCGAGCGCGAACGCCGAGGCGATGCAGCGCAGCGCGAGGCACCTGGTCGGTCCGCCGCCGGCGCGCTTCAGGTCGTCGTTCCGAGCTGCTGCCGCAGCGCGCCGACGACGATGTATGCACAAGGCACGAGCGCGATGAGCGCGAGCGCGGGGAGGAGCACGTGCAGCATCCAGAGCCGCTGCAGGCGCTGTCGGCTCGCCGCGTCGCGTGCGCCGTTCGCGAGCGCGCGTCGCGCCTTCAGCGCGACCGGCAGCCCGAGCAGCGCGGGTGGAAGGAACACGACGACCCAGACGACGACGAATACCGAACCGGCGAAATCGACGGGATCCGCATCGGCGTACGCACCGCGGACCATCACGTACGCGGCGATCGAAGCGATCGCGACGAGCGGCAGGTAAACCCAAAGCAGCAGCTGATGCGCGCGCACCGCGGAGGGCAGCACGTCGGGCGCATCGACCTCGAGCCAGCGCAGGTGCGTCGGGACCATCGGATTCCTCGCTGCGGCGGGTCCGCGACGGCGAACCGGGCTCAGCATAAGGCGCGTGCGGTCCGCGCGGAATGGCGCGCCGGTACCGCCCATCGGCCAGCCGGCCGCCATCATCGCCGCGTCAGCGGTAGGTGCGGCCTTCGTGCTCGATGTAGCCCGCCGCGTGCGAGCCGCGCGGGTCGCGGTGCGTCCAGTGCAGCACGCCGCCGCGTTCGTTCCACTCGTACTCGCCGGCGAACGACACCGTGTCGCCGACGTCGAGCGACTCGACGCGCGGCGCGAGGTCGATGTTGTGCGCGACGAGCACCGTGCCGCCCGAATCGAGCCGCACGATGAAGCGCTGGTGGCGGCTGCCATCCCGATCGTCGGCGAGGATCCGCTCGACCTCGCCGCTGCCGCGCACCTGTGCGTTCCGCGCGCGCTGCGCAACCGCGCGCTCGATCGTGTCGGCGCCGTTCGACGTGCCAGGCGCGCGCACCGGCGGCGATTCGCGTGGCGTCGGGTCGAATGCGCCCGTCACGGCGAGCAACGCGCCGATCAACGCGGCCGCGGCCGACAACCATGCCCCACGCTTGCCGAGCATCCGGTTCATGCGGCGGGCTTCGCGAACGCCTTCGCGATGCAGCGCTCGTAGCGCTGCTGCACGCGCGTCGCGAACCATTCGGTCGTGAGCTTGCGCGTGATCTTCGGGCTCTCGAGCGTGATGCGCGGGATCACCGCACGCGGCAGCGGGCGTCCCGCGAGCGAATCTGCGAGCTCGAACACGCGCTCGTAGAGCTCGGTCTGCTCGAACTCGTACCGGTCGCCTTTCTCGAGCGCCCGCCGGATCGCGGAATCGTCGAGGCCGAGCCGCGGGCCGAGCCTGCGCACCGCAGTCTCGGTCGCACCGACCCGGCCGCCGAGGCGCGAATGCACGACGAGGTCGCCGTCGAGCGCGAGCGGAACGCCCGAGGCGACCGTGACCGCGGACTGGAACGCCGCGTTGCGGCTCGCGTACCAGCCCGCGTTGAAATCGGCGTAGCGGTGGATGTGGCGCTCGTAGCTCGACGGATAGTCGAGCAGGTGCGCGATGCCGAAATACATCCCGCCTTGTCGCGTGAATACCGCGTGCCGGATCGAGCCGTCGCTTTCGTACGGATAGCCGCGCTCGCGCGCGAAGCGCTCGGCGAACTCGATCCCGACCTGCATCGGGCCCCCGGTCTTGACCGGGTTCGCACGGCCGAACAGGCGCTTGCCGAGCGGCACCTTGCCGATGAAGTCCTCGAACAGCTCGCTGAGCTCGCGCTCGGTGCGGACCCTCGCAATGCGCTCGCCGTACGTGCGGCCGTCGGGCGACTCGATCTTCAACGCCGCGCGCACGACCAGCTGCGGGACCTTGAGCCGCGACGCACGGCGGTCGATCTCGCCGCGCGCGATCCGCGCGAGGTTCGGCACGACCGGGTCCGCGGTGAACGTCGACTCCTGCTCGGTCACCGCGAGCACCGCGCAGAGGTTTTCGCTGCTCGGCGGCACGTCGAGCACCTGGAACGCGGACTGGATGTCGGCCGCCCAACCCACGCGATCGCGCGTCGACGGCGGCAACAGGCGCTCGAGCTGCGCACGGACCTCGGCGGGGGAACGTTGCGGCCCACCGGGCCGCGGGGGCGTCGCGCAGCTGGCGAGCAGGAACAGCGCCGCGCCGGCGACCGGCGCGAGGGCTTGGAACGATCGCCGCATCAGGAAGCGGGCGGATCCGAGGCGCCGGGCGTCGAGCCCGGGTTGGCCGCACCCTTCGCCGCTTCCTTCGCCGCGAGCTTGCGCGCGTCCTTCTCGGCCTTCTCCTTCTTCTTGGCGAGCTCGCGCTGGCGCTTCTCGAACGAATAGTTGGGCTTGGCCAATGGGGGTGCCTCGTCTGGGGGTCGGGGGATTGTAGTGCCCCCGCAATCCTGTAGGAGGGGCCTCAGCCCCGACCGAGGCGCTAGTCGGCCCGAAACCGTTCTCCGGGCCGCTAGAGATGCGAAAAGAACTCGGGGCGCTCGGTCCAGCGGTCGTTCATGCCGTCGACGCAGGTGATCGGGATCTTCGAAAGGGTTTCCTCGCTGACCCCCTCGAGGCAACCGACGTTGACGCCGACCATCGTGCCGACCGGCGTGTCGTTCCCGATCCCGAACGCGCGCACGCCGCAGACCCGGCAGAAGAAGTGCTGGCTCTTCCTCGAATTGAACCGGTATTCGGTGAGCTCGTCGGCACCAGCGAGCAGGCGGAACGTGTCGGGTGTCGCGATCGCAGCCCAGAACCGGTTGCGCCGGCAGATCGAGCAGTTGCAGCGGTACGTCGGCTGCGTGAGGTCGAGGTCGGCCTCGAAGCGCACCGCACCGCAGTGACAGCTGCCCTCGTAGGTCTTCAGCATGATTCGCAGCCCCGTCGCGCTAGAGCGCGCGCCCGTCGAATTCCTGCACCGGAATCGCGGAGAGCTCGACCCCCTCGAGACACCGCAGGTTGACGGCCGCCATGCGGTTGCCCTTCCGATCGACGCCCTCGCCGTACGGGTGGATGCCGCAGTGCGGGCAGAAGCGATGCTTGATGACGTGCTTGTTGAACGTGTAGGTGCTCAACGCCGCCTCGTCCGCGAGCAGCGTCAGCTGGTCGCGCGGCACGAACCACAGCAGCGCGCCTTTGCGCGAGCACAGCGAGCAGTTGCACGACATCGCGCCGTCGATCGTGCCTTCGACTTCGAACGCGGCCCGGCCGCAGTGGCAGCTTCCCCGATATTTCACGACGCACTCCTCGTGGTCGGCCGTCGCCCGGGCCGGAATGATGACGCACCGAAACGAAAAGCGGGAGTGTGCGCGCTAGAACCATCCATCCTGCATCTCGAACGCGCTGGGCTCTGCCTCGCGCACGAGGCGTGCGGCGAGCCCGATCTGCGGCAGCTCGTGCGCGAAGAAGAACCGACACGCCTGGAGCTTGCCGCGATAGAAGCCGGCGTCGGTCGCGGGCGCATCGGCGAGCGCGCGCTGCGCGATCACCGCGGAACGAAGCCACAGCCACCCGATCACGAGATGACCGAGCACCGTCATGTAGTGGTGCGCGTTCGCGAGCGCGAGCCGCACCTCGCCGTCCGCCATGCGCTGCCCCACCGCCTGCGTCGCTTCGGCGGCGAGCCGCACGCCGGCGAGCAGCTGCGTCGCGAGGTCGCGCAGCTCCGGCAATGCACCTGCGTCGGCGCAACTCTCTCCGATGCGCTCGAGCAGCAGCCGAGGCGCCGCGCCGCCCTGCATCATCGCCTTGCGCCCGAGCAGGTCGAGCG
>DATLNY010000468.1:0-4919 GCA_035536495.1 Candidatus Saccharimonadia bacterium
GATCGATCTCGCGCGCGAGCCGCCAGAGCGCGTCGTTCTGCGCGTTGTAGTACGCGAACCCGCCGCGCGCGCGCAATGCCGCTGCCGCCGTCGCATCAACGTCGTAGACGACGAAGTTCAGTGCCTGGTTCGGCATGTCGCGCAGTGTCGAGCGGTCGAAAACGTGGACTACGAAACCCGGCGCGCCGACGAACGCCTGCCGCCCGCGCAGCGCGGACTTGCGTCCCGAGCCATCGCCGAACATCACGCCCGCGCCGCTGCCGCGGATGACGCTCGCGGTCTGTTCGATGCGGCGAAACGTCCCGACCGCGATCTCGCCGGCCGCGAACGCCGTGTCGAATCCTTCACGGCCGAACAGCTCCGCGAGCGTCGCGTATTGCGCGACCTGTCGCCCGAGCCCGCACTCGCCACGGACCGGCGCGTGGAAGAAAGCGCCGATCGCCTCGGTGTTCGATCCGCTCGGGACATAGGCGCGTCCGAAGCTCGCGAGCGGCCGCCATCCGCGCGCCGCCGGCCCCTTCCAGCCGAAGCTGACCCAGCGCGCCTGCAGCCCGCTGAAGCGGAAGTCGTCGTTCGCGGCGAGCCGGTCGATCGCCGCGCGCGTCGCGGCGGCGTAGCGGAAGCGATACGCACAACGCGTCGCGTCGTGCGCGAGCAGCGCATCCACTGTGGCCGCGCGCGCGGCCGGCTCGGAAGGCACGGTCGCGCGGAGGTCTCCGGCACGCAACGCGTCGCCGAGGTTCGCGCGATCGCACGGCGCACCCGCGTCGATCTCGAGCCGCGGCACTTCGGCGTCGCGCAGGCGCCAGCCGAGCTCGCGCAGGAACCGCGTGCGGCACTCGAGCGCCGGATCGGCCGCCGCAGGTGTGCAGGCGAGCAGTGCGAGCAGCAGGCCGGGCAGGGTTCGCATGGCGCTCGCTAGACTAGCGCGCGTGCATCGATGCGGATCGCCGCGTCGCCACGAGCCCGGAGCAAATGCGATGCGATTGCCGTCGACCAGTTTGATGATCCTCGGAATCGCGCTCGCGCTCGGCGGCTGCTCGGGCGCCGATCGCGAGGCCGAGCAGCGCGCGCAGGCGCAGGCCGCCGTCGAGGCCGCCGCCGCGAAGGACGCCTCGGCCTACCAGGGGCTGGTCGCCGCTCAGAGCTGGGAGCTCGCGCAGTCGATCGGGCGCGAGGTCGTGCGCAAGTACCCGCAGTCGGCGGCCGCGGCGCAGGTGAAGCAGTCGCTCGCCGAGGTCGATGCGAAGGCGAATGCGCTCGTCGACGCGCGCCGCCTCGCCGCGCTGTGGTCGTACCAGTCCGGCACGCAGTCGGGCGGCGAGCAGCACACCGCGTCGATGTACAGCAAGGAGCCGACCGGCGCGCAGCAGGTGCGGCTGATCCTGCGCCGACATGCGGCGTGGGGGCAGAGCGTCTATCTGCACGGCGGCGCGAACGGCTTCGGCTGCGGCAAGCCGTGCGTCGCGGTCGTGCGCTTCGATGACGCGACGCCGGTGAAGCTCGAGGCGAGCATTCCCGAGGGCGGCGAGCCCGCGATGTTCATCGAGGCCGACAAGGATTTCCTCGCGCGCATGGACGCCGCGCAGCGCGTCGCGTTCGAGGTCGAGCGCATCGGTGCCGGGCCGCAGACGATCGTGTTCGAGGTCGGCGGCTACGACGCGTCCAGGTGGGCTGATCTTTCGAAGCGGTGAGCTCGCGCGTTTTTGCGAGCGCGCTGTCGGGGCTGAGGCCCCTCCTACACGAATTCCGCAGGCCATGGCGATCCGAACCCGGAAGTCACGCCCCGACGTACCGTTTCTTGCGCGCATGCGCGCAGGCGCGAACGAATCCTCCGGTTCGCGCGTCCTTCCTTCACGCGACCTCGAGTCGCGCGGCGGCGCCGCACGGCGCTGCCGTCCCATCGGAAGGAGTCGGCCATGAAACTCGCATTCGTCCTCGCCGCCGCGCTCGTCGTCGGCTGCACCGGCGCGCAGGCGCAGGATCTCGATGTGTCTTCGCTCGCGCGCCAGGCGAGCCTGAGCGAACGGCAGGTCCGCATGGTGCTCGGCGCACCGGTCGCGTTCGCCGAGTACCGCTCGACCTACCGGGACTCGCGCGATCGCCTGCGCCGCGCCGTGGGCGGCCGTGCGGAGCTCGCACGGCTCGTGGCGCAATACGCCGAGCAGCAGCAGGCGCTCGCCGCGCGCTAGCCGCGCAGTCCCCGGCGCAGCGACGCGGCGCCGGACCCGCGCGCCGGCCCCCCGCCCGTTGCGGCACCGCGGGGTCGCGTCGCTTACCCTTCGCCGATGGCGGGCCTCGATCGGCGCAACGAAAACCTCGGCGGCATCCTCTGGATGCTCGCCGGGGTCGGCGCGCTCTCGCTGATGGATGCGTGCCTGAAGACGCTCGCGCCGCACTATCCCGCGATGCAGGTCGCGGCGTTGCGCGGACTCTCGGCGCTGCCGATCGTCCTTGCCTACGTCGCGTGGCGGCGCCGGTTCGCGAGCGTGCTGCGCGTGCGCTGGGGGCTGCACCTGTTCCGCGGCGCGATGGCGATCGCGATGCTCGCGGCATTCTCGTTCGCGCTGCGCGAGCTGCCGCTGACCGAGGCC
This sequence comes from Candidatus Saccharimonadia bacterium, assembly GCA_035536495.1. GTDB lineage: Bacteria > Pseudomonadota > Gammaproteobacteria > Xanthomonadales > Ahniellaceae > DATLNY01. The sequence goes on from DATLNY010000468.1 coordinate 2,595, forward strand.
TACGCGATCTTCTTCGTCGCGCCGCTGATCATCACGGCGCTGTCGGCGCCGGTGCTCGGCGAGCGCGTCGGCCGGGCGCGCTGGGCCGCGATCGCCGCGGGGATGCTCGGCGTCCTCGTCGTCCTGCGCCCGACCGGCGAAGGCATCGTTTCGCTCGCGGGGCTCGCGGTGCTCGCCGCCGCGACCGGGTATGCGCTGTCGGCGATCACCGTGCGCGTGCTCGCGCGCACCGACAGCATCGAGGCAATGGTGTTCTGGCTGACGACGATGCTCGCGATCGGCGCGACCGCGCTGTCGGCATCACGCTGGGTCCCCGTAACGCCTGCGCACTACCCCGTGCTCGTCGCGCTCGCGGTGACCGGCGCGTTCGGGCAGTACGCGATCACCGCGGCGTTCCGCCGCGGCGAGGCCTCGGTCGTCGCACCGTTCGAATACAGCGCGCTCGCGTGGGGTCTCGTGCTCGACTTCGTTTTCTGGGGCGTGCTGCCCGATCCGATCGTCTACGCCGGTGCTGCGATCCTCGTCGCGAGCGGCATCTACCTCGTGCACCGCGAGCGCGCCGAGCGGGCCGAGGCGCCCGCATGAGCCGCCGGCGAGGACCCGCGACCGCGTGCGCGAGCTTTCCGCCGATCGCGGGGCGCGCGCCGCGCGTGCTCGTGCTCGGTTCGATGCCGGGCGCGCGCTCGCTCGCCGAGCAGCGCTACTACGCGAACCCGCACAACCACTTCTGGCGCTTCATCGGCGGGATCTGCGGGTTCGATCCGGCGGCGCCGTACACGACGCGGATCGCGCAGCTCAAGCGCTGCGGCATCGCGGTCTGGGACGTGCTCGCGCAGTGCGAGCGCAGTGGCAGCCTCGACGGCGGCATCGTGCGCGACACGGAGGTGCCGAACGAGATCGCCGCGTTCGTCGCGCGACACCGCAGCCTGCGCGCGATCGCGCTCAACGGCGGGAAGGCCGCGCAGTCGTTTCGCCGCTACATCCGGGACGCGCTGTCGGACGAAGACCGCGCGCGCGTTCTGGTGCTCGAGTTGCCCTCGACCAGCCCCGCGAACGCATCGGTGCCGCTCGCGCGCAAGCTCGCGGCATGGTCACGGGTCGGTGCGATCCTGCGCGACGTCGCGCCGCGCCGCGAACGCACACGCCGGAAGGCGGGTCACGACTGAGGTCGCGATCCGCGCTCCCGGCGGGGAGGTTCAATCCAGGTCTTGCAGGTATTCCCCGAACTCGTGCTCGGAGATCGCGCCGTCCCCGTTGAGGTCGTGTGCCTCGAACGCGAGGTACAGCTCGTGGTCGTTCGGCAGCTCGTCGCGGGTCAGCTTCAGATCCTCGGACCGATCGAGGTTCTTGAAGTGCATCGTCTCGCCCTGGTTCGTCATGGGCTTTTCGATCTCGTTGCTCGCGCACGCGGCGAGCATGGTGCAAGCGAGCGCGGCAATTAGCGGAGTGCGCATATCAGGTTCTCCTGTCGTGGCGCCCACACGCGAGCCTAGCTGGGCTCGGCGAACTGGTGTCTGAATGCAACAATCACCGCACTTTACGGGGTGGCGCGCGGGTTCCGTGGGAGCTAGGCTTCAACCCCCACAGCGGTAGGGGCGCGGGCGCATTGGGGCGTACGCGATTCGGTCAGGCAGACCGGACAAACGGGCGACGGGAAAACAGATGGCAATTTTCGACGGCGAAGAAACCGAGCGGATCGCGGCGTTCATGGGTTTGAGCGAGCGTGCCGCGATCGGCACCTGCATCATGTCCGGCGCGTGTGCCGCGCCGATCTACCTCGCGGCGACGAACACCGACCCGGCGCTGACGCCGCTCGGCATGCTGCTGCAGGCATTTGCGATCCCGCTCGCGGCGGGCCTCATGCTCGTCGTGACCGGCGACGGCGGCATCCGGCGCTGGTACGAATCGCTGCGCGAGAATCCACTCGTGCTTGCCGTCGTCGGCGCGCCGGCGCTCATGACGTACGCGCTGGTGCAGACCCTCGTCTGAGCGATGCCCGGCTCGCGCCGGCAGCAGCTGAAGGCGGCCTGATTCGCCGCGTCACACCGTTGCGGGTCAACGATCCGACGGACGGCGCGTTGTAGGGCGCAGGTCGTCGCGTTCGCGACGCTAGACTCGGACCATGGCTCGCCTGCTCGTGTTGCTGCTCCTGCTCGCGCCGTTCGCGGCGGCGGATGCGCAGAGCGTCGCGCGCGGCCAGCAGCTCTATTCGCAGTGGTGCACCGCATGCCATGCGGCCGATCCGCGCGCGGATTCCCCGCGGGTCGCGTCGAACAACCCCGATGTGCTCGATTTCGCGATCACGTCGCGGTCCGACATGCGCTT
>DATLNY010000469.1:0-2096 GCA_035536495.1 Candidatus Saccharimonadia bacterium
CTCATCGTCGCGATCGCCGATGTCTCGCACTACGTGCGTCCCGGCACCGCGCTCGACGACGAGGCGTACAGCCGCGGCACCTCGGTCTACTTCCCCGACTTCGTCGTGCCGATGCTGCCGGAGCTGCTCTCGAACGGCATCTGCTCGCTGATGCCGAACGTCGAGCGGCTCTGCATGGTCTGCGACATGGACATCGGCCACGACGGCGAGGTGAAGTCGTCCGAGTTCTACCAGGCCGTCATGCGCTCGCACGCGCGCCTGACCTACACCGAGGTCTGGAACGCGATCGGCAAGAAGGACCGCGCGATCCGCGACAAGCTCGGCGAGCTGATGCCGCACGTCGAGAACCTGCACGCGCTCTACAAGGTCCTCTCGGTGCAGCGCAAGAAGCGCGGCGCGATCGATTTCGAATCGCAGGAAGTGAAGTTCCGCCTTGCGCCCTCCGGCGAAGTGCTCGCGATGGGCGCGTACGAGCGCAACGACGCGCACAAGCTGATCGAGGAGTGCATGATCGCGGCGAACGTCGAGGCCGCGCGCTTCATCGAGGCGAAGCAGGTTCCTGCGCCGTTCCGCGTGCACGGCATGCCGCCGGTGACGAAGTACGAGGACCTGGTCGAATTCCTGAAGGAGTTCGGCCTGAAGATGCCGCCGCACGCGGAGGTCAAGCCCGCGCATTTCGCCGCGCTGATCGAGAAGGTGCGCGAGCGCCCCGACGCGAGCCTGTTGCAGTCGGTGCTGCTGCGCTCGCAGAGCCTCGCGATCTACCACCCCGACAACGGCGGCCACTTCGGCCTGGCGCTGCACGCGTACGCGCATTTCACCTCGCCGATCCGCCGCTACCCGGACCTGATGCTGCATCGCGCGATCAACCACGCGCTGTCGGGCGGCAAGCCGAACGACTACATCTACAGCGAAGGCGACATGACGGGGCGCTGTGCGCACTGTTCCGCCAACGAGCGGCGCGCGGATTTCGCCGAGCGCGAGGTCGACGAGCGCTTCAAGTGCGCGTGGATGGAAAAGCACATCGGCACGGAGTTCGACGGCGTCGTCTCGGGCGTGACCTCGTTCGGCCTGTTCGTCGAGCTGATCGAGTCGCGCGTGACGGGGCTCGTGCACGTGACACAGCTGCCGAACGACTACTACCACTTCGACGCGAAGCGGCACGTCATCAGCGGCGAGCGGCGCGGGCTGAAATTCCGTCTCGGCGACAAGGTGCGCGTGCTCGTGCTGCGCGCGAGCCTCGAGGACCGCAAGATCGACTTCCGGCTCGTGCAGGAGCGCAAGCCGGGCGAGCCGCCGGAAGAGGAGTACGCGGCCGGCCCGCGTCGCGAGGCCGTCGGACCGCGGCGCGAGCGACCACGCACGGAAAAGCCGGGCCGCGCCGGCGGACGTGGCGCGGGCGCGCGCAAGCGCTAGCAAGGGGCAACCGGTGTCGAAACAGGAAGACTGGATCTACGGCATCAACCCGGTCGAATCGGCGGTCACGCACGACGCGGTCAACGTGCGCGAGCTGCTGGTCGAGCAGGGCGCGACGAACCCGCGCGTGCGCGAGCTCTCGCAGTCCGCGCGCGACGCGGGCATCGCCGTGCATGCACGCTCGCGCGAGCAGCTCGATCGGCTAACCGGCGGCGCGCGCCACCAGGGCGTCGTCGCGAGCTACAAGCGCCCGGACGCGCAGGGCGAGCACGATCTTGGCGCGCTGGTCGAAGCAGCGGGCAAGGACGCGTTGTTCCTGATCCTCGACGGCGTGCAGGATCCACACAACCTCGGCGCATGCCTGCGCAGCGCCGAAGCAGCCGGCACGACGGCCGTGATCATCCCGAAGGATCGCGCGGTCGGCATCACGCCGATCGTGCGCAAGTCGTCCGCCGGGGCGGCCGACCGTGTCCCGCTCGTGCGCGCGACGAACCTCGCGCGCGCGATGACAGGGTTGCGCGACGCTGGCGTCTGGATTACCGGCCTCGTCGCCGACGGCGACCAGTCGATCCACGCGTGCGACTTCCGTGGCCCGACCGCGCTCGCGCTGGGCGGCGAAGGTGAGGGACTGCGGCGGCTCACGCGAGAGCGTTGCGACTTCCTCGCGAAGATCCCGATGC
>DATLNY010000470.1:0-2688 GCA_035536495.1 Candidatus Saccharimonadia bacterium
CCTGCTCGGTGTAGCGCCCGAACGGGAAGCGCGCGACGAGGCGCTTGTAGTAGCGGATCGAGCGGTCGTAGTTGCCCGAGTCGAGCGACTGCTTCGCTTCGGCGTAGAGCTCGTCGACGGGCAGCAGCTCGGTCGCGTCGAGCTTCGTGCGGCCGCCGCAGGCCGACAGCGCCAGCGCGAGAAAAATCATCAGGGAACGGAAGAGCGGAGCGGGGGAACGCATGCGGAAGGGTGGCCGGCGCTTAGAATCGGCCCATGATGATAGCGAAACTGCCCGAGAGCGACGAGGAATGCGTGGAAGCGCCGCCCGGCGCGACGCGCGTGCAGCGCGAAGCCGTGGTTCCGGACGGCTCCGGCGGCTCGCGCGCCGACCAGGCCGCCGCCGAGCTGTTTGCGGAATTTTCACGAAGCAGGATCGCCGAGTGGATCCGGGCGGGCGCCCTGCGCGTCGACGGGTGCGTCGTCAAGCCGAAGCAGACGCTCGCCGGCGGCGAGCGCCTCACGCTCGACGTAATGCTCGAGGCGCAGATCGAGATGCGCCCCGAGGACATCGCGCTCGATCTGCTCTACGAGGACGAGCACGTCCTCGTCGTCAACAAGCCGGCCGGTCTCGTCGTGCATCCGGGCGCGGGAAATCCTTCGGGAACGCTGCAGAACGCGCTGCTGCACCACGACGCGCGGCTCGCGGAGATCCCTCGCGCGGGCATCGTGCACCGGCTCGACAAGGACACGAGCGGTGCGCTCGTCGTCGCGCGCACGCTGCAGGCGCACGCCGCGCTCGTCGCGCAGCTCGCCGAGCGCGAGGTCCATCGCCAGTACGAGGCGCTCGTGCAGGGCACGATGGTCGCGGGCGGCACGGTCGACGCGCCGATCGATCGGCATCCGCGGGACCGGCTCAAGATGGCGGTGCGCGAGAACGGGCGCCCTGCGGTCACGCATTACCGCGTGCGCGAGAAGTTTTCCGCGCACACGCTGCTGCAGGTCCAGCTCGAAACTGGCCGCACGCACCAGATCCGCGTCCACATGGCGTACATTCGACATCCGATCGTCGGCGATCCATTGTACGGCGCCGGTCTGCGACTGCCCCGCGGGGCCGGCCCGGACCTCGTCGCGGCGTTGCGCGAATTCAAGCGTCAGGCGCTTCACGCCGAGCGGCTCGAGTTCGAGCATCCGGTCGGCGCAGTGGCGATCAGCGTTACGGCCCCGCGGCCGCGTGACCTCGAAGCCGTGCTCATCGCAATGAGGAACCGAGCTTGACCGACGCAGAGCGCGTGCCGAGTGCTTCTCCGGCGTTGCACGCCGAGCCGCTCCGTGCCATCGGAATTGTCGCGTTCACCACCCTGAGGCGCGGTTGCGGCGTCTCGACTGGGCCGTATTCGACCTTCAACCTCGCGAGTCACGTCGGCGACGATGCCATTGCGGTGGCGGAGAATCGCAGCCGGCTCGTCCGCGAATTCGCGCTACCTTCGAACCCCGTCTTCGTGCGCCAGGTTCATGGCGTGGACGTTTGGCAGTGCGACCACCAGGATCTGCCCGAGCACGCCGACGCCGTGATGACGACCCGCCGCGGCAACCCCGTCGCGGTCATGACCGCCGACTGCCTGCCGATCGTCATTGCTGCCCGGGACGCATCGGCGGTTGCATGCGTTCATGCCGGATGGCGCGGATTGGCCGACGGCGTCATCCGCGAGGCGGTCGACAGCCTGCCGGTCTCGCGCCTGGTCGCGTGGATCGGTCCCGCGATTTCCGCGGAGTCGTACGAGGTAGGGGATGACGTGCGGGATCGGTTCGCGCAGGCGGCGTTCGACTCAAATGCGTTCACGCGGCGCGACAGCGGTCGCTGGAGTTGCGACCTCACGCAGCTCGCTCGTGAAGCGCTCGCGAGACTCGGGGTGACCGAGGTGTGGGCCGTCGAACGGTGTACGTTCCGCGAAGCGGACGCCTTCTTCTCGCATCGGCGCGACGGCGCGACGGGGCGCATGGCGACGGTGGCATGGATCGTCTGACCGGCTCGCGAACCGTCTTGTGTTACGCGCCGTTCGTCGTCGCCGGCCTCGGCGCTCTGATCGCCGGCTTCGGCCCTGCCGAGTTCCAGCGGCGCGAGCTGTACGACGCGTACGGACCTGGCGTAGTCGCGCTCGTGCTCGCGATCGCGGCGGGAATCGGCATGGCGGCCTTCGTGCAGTGGCTGCGAACCATGCCGTCCGTGTCCTGGGGCGACGTCCTGCGATTGATCGCGCTTGCGGGTGCGTTTCTCGTCGTCGCTTCGGCAGTGCCGGGGCGCATGCGCATCCAGGCTGACGAATATCTGCTCGCGTCCACCGCGTATCGCCTGCAACTGGACGGTTCGGCGCAGTTCATAGGCACTGGTTTCGTGTCGCCCGGCGGCCAGGTCGAGGCGGTGACCCAGGGACACGACAAGCGGGGTCTGTTGTACCCGATGACGGTCGCCGCGCTTCACCGCGCACGCGGCTATTCGCCGGCGAACAGCATCCACGTCAACCTCGCGTTCGGGTTGATCGGGGTGCTGCTCGCGTACGCGGTGGTCCGTTCCGCAGCGCAGCCCCTCGCGGCCTTCATCGCGGCCCTGCTGCTCGCGACGCATCCGCTGCACGTGTGGGCGGCGAGATCGGGCGGCATGGAGTTGGTCAACCTCGTGCTGCTGCTTGCGGGACTGGTGCTCGTGAT
>DATLNY010000471.1:0-2413 GCA_035536495.1 Candidatus Saccharimonadia bacterium
TCATCGGCGAGCGCACCGCGGATGGCGCGTCGATCCTGCGCATCGAAGGGGAGATGAAGAAACTGTGGTAGCGCGAGCGCGCCACGCGGCAGTGACGGTGCGTCGTGGATGACGTCGATCTCGACGCGGCGCTCGTCGTCGCGATGCAGGCCGCCGACGCGGCCGAAGCGGTCATCGCGCGCTACTACCGGCGCAGCGTCGCCGTCGAGCACAAGCCCGACGAAAGCCCCGTGACGATCGCCGACCGCGACGCCGAGCTCGAGATCCGCCGCGTGCTCGAAGCCCGCTATCCCGCGCACGGCTACTACGGCGAGGAGTACGGGCGCAGCGCGGGCGCGTCGGATTACCTCTGGCTGATCGACCCGATCGACGGCACCAAGAGCTTCGTGCGCAACTACCCGTTCTTCTCGACGCAGATCGCGCTGATGCAGCGCGACGCGCTCGTGCTCGGGGTCTCGAGCGCGCGCCAGTTCGGCGAGGTCGCGTGGGCGCGTCGCGGCGGCGGCGCATGGCTCGACGGCGAACCGATCCGCGTGTCCGCCTGCACGGCCCTTGCGGACGCGGCGATCTCGTTCGGCAATCTCAAGACGCTCGCGCGCTCGCCGCGCTGGCAGCGGCTCGCGGCGCTCGTGCAGGGCGCGAACCGCACGCGCGGCTACGGCGACTTCTACCATTACCACCTGCTCGCACGCGGCTCGATCGACGTCGTGCTCGAGTCCGACGTCAACATCCTCGACATCGCCGCGCTCGTCGTGATCGTGCGCGAGGCCGGCGGCGTGTTCACCGACCTCGAGGGGGGCGACGTGACGCTCGGGACGACCTCGGTGCTCGCTGCGTCGACGCCCGCGCTGCATCGCGTCGTGCTCGACGCGCTGCGCTGAGCTGAGCGGCGTTCACCCGACGCCCGCGTCGCATCCCGTCGCTACGGGGGGCGACGTTCAAGCGCGCGCCGCTACAATTCGCCGATGATCAAGCTGCCGACCATCCACGCGACGCGCATGCTCAACGAAGGGGGCCGGTTCGCGGTCGAGGAGCTCGACCTCGAGTTCTCGAACGGCACGCGCCGGACCTACGAGCGCATGAAGGGCTCGGGCCGCGGCGCGGTCGTCATCGTGCCGCTGATCGACGACGACACCGTGCTGCTCGTGCGCGAATACTGCGCCGGCCTGCATGCGTACGAGCTCGGGCCGCCGAAGGGGCGGCTCGAGCGCGGCGAGGACGTCATCGCCGGCGCGGACCGCGAGCTCAAGGAGGAGGTCGGCTACGGTTCGCGCAAGCTCACGATCGTCGGCAAGCTCTCGCTCGCGCCGACCTACATGGCGCATCAGACGCACATCGTCCTCGCCGAGGATCTCTACCCCGAGCGGCTCGAGGGCGACGAGCCCGAGGAGCTCGAGGTCGTGCCGTGGAAGCTCGACGACCTCGGCAGCCTCATCGCGCGGGAAGACTGCACCGAAGGCCGCTCGATCGCCGCGCTGTTCATCGCGCGCGAGCTCAAGCGGAGCGGCCGCGCGTGACGCCGGCCGCGCGCGAGGCGCTGCGCGGCCCGGTCATCGAGCTCGCGCGGCGCGCGGGCGCGGCGATCATGGCCGTCTACGCGAGCGATTTCGCGGTCGAGCACAAGGAGGACCGCTCACCGCTGACGCAAGCGGACCTCGCCGCGCACCGCGTCATCGGCGCGGGCCTCGATGCGCTGACGCCGCAACTGCCGGTCCTGTCCGAGGAGTCGGCCGAAGTCGCGTGGTCCGAGCGTGCGACGTGGCGGCGCTACTGGCTGGTCGATCCCCTCGACGGGACGCGCGAGTTCGTCAAGCGCAACGGCGAGTTCACCGTCAACATCGCGCTGATCGAGGACGGCGAGCCGACGCTCGGCGTCATCTACGCACCGGCGCTCGACGAGCTCGCGCATGCCGTGCGCGGCGCGGGCGCATCGGCTCACGATTCGAACGGAACGCGCGGATTGCGCGTCGCGACGCGCCACACGCCGCCCTGGCGCGTCGCGGGCAGCCGCTCGCACCGCGATCCGCGCACCGAGGTGTTCCTCGCGAGGATCGGCGAGCACGAGCTGCTCGCGCTCGGCTCCTCGCTCAAGTTCTGCCGGCTCGCCGCCGGCGAGCTCGACGTCTACGTCCGCTACGGGCCGACCTGCGAATGGGACACGGCGGCCGGCCAGTGCATCCTCGAGGAAGCCGGCGGCCGGCTCACGGACCTCGCGGGCGAGCCGTTGACGTACAACCGGCGCGAAACGCTGCTGAACCCCGATTTCATCGCGAGCGCCGGCGCGCACGACTGGCGCGTCCAGGCCGCCTGACGGCGCGCCACCTCGCACCTCCCGTCCGCCTCGCACTCCCCGTCATTCCCGCGCAAGCGGGACTGCGATCGCGGAGCGATCGCGAACGGCGAAGCCGGCCCG
>DATLNY010000472.1:0-2100 GCA_035536495.1 Candidatus Saccharimonadia bacterium
CTGCCGGTGACGGCACACGATCGCACCGAGGTCCATTTGCGCCTGGGGGTAGTCGTCGAGCCGGCGCACGGGCATCAGCGATTCGGAGATCGACCAAAGTCGCGCGAGCGTCGCGGCGCGCGACGGATCACCGGGCACGCCGTGGTGGCGCGCGAGCACGCGCTTGACGTTGCCGTCGAGGATCGCGTGGCGCGCGCCGAACGCCTGCGCGGCGATCGCCGCGGCGGGCGACCGGCCGCTTCCCGGCCGCGCGGCGAGTGCTGCGACGTCGGCGGGGATCTCGCCGCCGTGTCGTTCGACGCAGGCCTGTGCGGCGGCGTGGAGGTTGCGTGCGCGGCTGTAGTAGCCGAGCCCCGCCCAGAGCGCCAGCACGCGTTCCAGCGGCGCCGCCGCGAGCGCGGCGACGTCCGGAAATTCGCGCACGAACCGCTCGAAGTACGGCACGACCGTCGCGACCTGCGTCTGCTGCAGCATGATCTCCGAGAGCCACGTGCGGTATGCAGTGCGCGGCTGGTGCCACGGCAGGTCCTTGCGACCGTGCCGGTCGAACCACTCCAGCAGGCGCGCGGCGAAATCGGCGCTCACGGGCGCTCCTGCGTTGCTGCTTGCGCTGCGTCGACGGGTTCGGCCGTTGCCGCAGGATCGGACGGCGAGTCGCGCGCCACGGTGTCGTCGTTGGTGAGCTCGACACCCTCGAGCACGACGTCGCCGATGTGCATGCGTGCGATGCGCAGGTGGCCGTGCGCGCCGCGGTGCAGCGAGGCCAGCCACTCCGGCAATGGCCGCTCGAAGTCGGGCAGCTCGGTGATCCGGAAATCGGCGTCGGCACTGCTGCCGGCCAGCTCACCGTCCGCGACGACGTGCCATTCCCCGTTCGCCGCGTCGAGCGCGAACGCGAGCGACGTCGCGGCTTGCGGCCCTTCGGAAACGACGTATCGGGCGAGCGCCGTCGGGAGCGTGACCGCCTCCAGCGTTCCCTCGAGCGACCAGCGGCGCGCGCTCACGAGGCTTGCGCGCCCGCGAAACCGCGCGGGTGCGAGGTCGCGCGCTTCGAGCTCGAACGACAGCGCGTCGAGCGCGAGGCCGGCGGGCGTATCGTTCGGCGTGCCTTCGAGCGCGAGCCGCACCGCGCGCGCACCTGCGCTGTCGTCGCGGTCTGCGCCGCGCCACGCGGCGCGCAACGTCAGCGGCGTGCCGGGCTCGATCGGCGAGACTTCGAAGTCGAGGCCCTCGATCACGCGCGGCGGAACGCCCGCGCCGATGTATTTCGCGTCCTCGACGACGATGCCGCTCGCGACGCGCGGCCAGCGCAGGGCGGCGCGTGCGGTGCCGTCGCGCCAGCCTTCGAGCGCCGCAGCGTGGAAGACCGGGCCGTCGAGCGCGATGCGATCGATCTCGATGCGGTCGCTGCGCAATGCCCGCCACGGCACCTCGAGCGCGAGCGCATCGCCCCATGCGAGGGGCTTGCCGGTCGCGACGACGTCGATGCGGTAGTCGTCGAGCGCGACACCGGGCCGCGGCCAGAATGTCAGGCGCGGCTCGCCGTCGTAGCTCAGCGCGAGCCCGAAGTCGCTGCGCAGGACGTTCTGCAGCAGTGCGACGACGCGGACGGGATCGGCGCCGTAGAGGGCGGCGCCGATGACGGTGAGTGCGGCGAGGGCGGCGAGCGCGAGCGCGGCGGGAAGGAGCCGGCGGCGGCGGCGTGGGGTGTTCAAGGCGCTGGGTCCCGGCTTGCGCCGGGATGACGATCGGGGACGTTCGGGGCTTCGTGCAACTCAGGGCGACGGAGTGGAGGTTTCGAAACGGGCGGGCAGGATGCCGTCGACGTACGCGACGGGATCGAACACGCGCAGGTCCTCGAGCGACTCGCCGACGCCGACGTAGCGGATCGGCAGCCGGTATTCCTTTGCGATCGCGAAGATCATCCCGCCGCGCGCGGTGCCGTCGAGCTTCGTGATCGCAAGCCCCGTCACGATCAGCGACTGGTGGAACTGCTGCAGCTGCTGCAGCGCGTTCTGTCCGGTCGTCGCGTCGAGCACGAGCAGCACCTCGTGCGGCGCTTCCTCGTCGAGCTTGCGCAGCACGCGGCCGATCTTCGAC
>DATLNY010000473.1:0-4192 GCA_035536495.1 Candidatus Saccharimonadia bacterium
GATCGGCGCGGGGGCGGAGGGATTCGCGTACGACCACGAGCGCCCGCGGCACACGACATGGCTCTCGCCGTACGCGCTCGCGGCGCGTCCCGTCACGAACGCGGAATACGCGGCATTCGTCGAGGCAGGCGGCTACCGCGAGCCGGCGCTATGGCTCGCCGACGGCTGGGCGCAACTCGAGTCGGAACGCATGCAGGCGCCGCTGTACTGGCGGCGCGCGGATGGCGGCTGGGAACAGTTCACCGTGCACGGCTTCGAGCCGCTCGATCCGGCCGAACCCGTCTGCCACGTCAGCTACTACGAGGCGGACGCGTTCGCGCGCTGGGCGTGCATGCGGCTGCCGACCGAGGCCGAGTGGGAGCACGCCGCCGCGCGGCGCGAATGGAACGGCGAGTTCGCCGACAACGACACGCTGCATCCGCGTGCGCTCGAGCGCGAATCGTTCGGTGGCAACGTATGGGAGTGGACCTCGTCGGCGTACCTGCCCTATCCCGGATTCCGGCCACTCGAGGGCGCCGCCGGCGAATACAACGCGAAGTTCATGAGCGGGCAGATGGTGCTGCGCGGCGGCTCGTGCGCGACGCCTCGCGAGCACGTGCACCCGAGCTACCGCAACTTCTTTCCGCCGCACGCGCGCTGGCAGTTCAGCGGCCTGCGCCTCGCGAAGGATGTTGCCTGAACGCCGAGCTCGCGCCGCGCTTCATCGACCTCGCGCCCGCGCTCGACAACGTGCGCCGCGCCGCGCACGACGGCCTGTCGCGCAAGCCGAAAGCGCTCCCGCCGTGGCTGTTCTACGACGAGCGCGGCTCGCGACTGTTCGAGTCGATCACGCACCAGCCCGAGTACTACCCGACGCGCTGCGAGCTCGCGATATTGCGCGAGCACGGCCGCGCGATCGCGGAAGTGCTCGGCGAGAACTGCTGTCTCATCGAGCTCGGCAGCGGCTCGACCTCGAAGGTCCGCCGGCTGCTGCGCGTGCTGCGCCGGCCGGAGGGCTACGTCGCGATCGACGTCTCGGCCTCGCAGCTGCGCGAGGCCGTCACGGAGCTGTCGCGCGACTATCCCGGCATCCCGATGACCGGCATCGTCGCCGACTTTTCCGAGCTCGGGCTTCCGGTCGACACCGGCGCGGGACGGCGCGTCGCGTTCTTCCCCGGATCGACGATCGGCAACATGGAGCCCGTTCGCGCGCTCGAGTTCCTGCGCGCATGGCGCGGCCACCTAGACGGAGGCGGCATGCTCGTCGGCGTCGACCTCGTCAAGGATCCTGCGGTACTGCACGCGGCGTACAACGACTCGGCCGGCGTGACGGCGGCGTTCAACCGCAACGTGCTCGTGCGGCTGAACCGCGAGCTCGGCGCGCGCTTCGAGCCACGGTGCTTCGCACACCGTGCGTTCTGGGCCGCGCGGCACAGCCGCGTCGAGATGCACCTGCAGAGCATGCTCGCGCAACGCGTTCGCTGCGGCGACGAGGCCTTTGCATTCGAGGCCGGCGAGACGATCCACACGGAAAGCTCGTGCAAGTACACCCTCGACGGGTTCGCGTCGCTCGCGCGCGCGGCGGGATTCGCGCCGCGCGAAGTGTGGACCGACGAGCGGCAGTGGTTCTCCCTGCATTTCCTCGCTGCGTGAGCCCGCACTCGCTCTTCGTTTCCGGTCGCGCAATGGCCTGAGCGCCGGGTGCGGGTACGTGTGGGCGAACCGGTCAGCGGTGGCAGCGAAAAGTTCAGCCGCCGCGGCGCCACCGCCACCGCGGGTCGCCCGCACGTATCCGCACCCGGCGCCTGCGACCACCGTCGGCCACCAAAAGAAAGCGCGGGAGGGCTTGCGCCGCTCCCGCGCCGATTTGCTGCGAGCTTCGGATCAGCGGCCGTCGTTGTCCGCATCACCGGGCAGCGCGCGCTCGATGCGATGCCATGCATCCTTCGTCGCGTGCTTGGCGTTGTTCCACGCCAGCGTCGAAGTGCCGCGCGCCTTGTTGTAGTCGCGCTCGAGATCGGTCTCGACGTCCTCGAAGCGCTTGCCGCTGTAGCGCGAATAGCCTTCGTAGCCGGTCCGATACGCAGGCTCGTAATCGCCGTACGAACGGCCGGTCTCGTAGTACGACGCCTTGTTGTAGTTCGTCCGCCAGTACGCGTCCTCGACCGTCGGGTTGACCGCCTCGGCCGCGCCCTTGCCCGCGAGACCGCCGGCAACCGCGCCGACCGCCGCACCGACCGCGGTCCCGACCGGACCAACGACCGAACCGATCGCCGCGCCCGCCGCACCGCCCGCTGCTGCGCCCGCGGCTACGCCGACAGGATGTGCGCCCGGCTTGCCGCTGATCGGGTCGCGATTCGCGTCGTGCTCTCCGTATTTCTTGGTCATCTCAGATCTCCTTGGAATCCTGGGTGAGCCCGCAGCGCGAGCTCCGATTCCCCGACGCCCTGGCCGCCGGCCGTTTGTGACGACCGAAACGCGACCACCGGTACGCCGGAGTCCGCGGCGGGCGCTGCATTTCGCGGGCCAAGCGGCGCCCCGGAGCCGGATCAAGCATTTCCAGCGCCGACCGACGCGGCCGCTGAAAAAATTACCTGCGGGTGTCGCTACGATGCGCAGACCTTGCCGGCGATGCGCCGCGACTGCGACCGACCCGGGGACGACGTGCGCGAAGCGAGGCTCCCGGCAGACCGCACATTCGAGCTGATGGCGAAGCTGGTCGAGGACATCGCCGGCGAGCTCGCGCTCGAGCCGCTGCTGGCGCGCGTGGTCGAATCGGCCTGCATTCTGATCGGCGCCGACGACGGATCGATCGGCCTCTACGACCGCAGCCGCGACGTGATCCGGACCGCCGCCGTGTACCACATGCCGGAACGCGAGCTCGGGGCGGAAATGGCGCGCGGCGTCGGGCTCGCGGGCCTCGTGCTCGAGACCGGCGAGCCGGCGCTGATGCGTTACGGCGACGTGCCGTGCGCGACGCTGCCGGAGCTCGCGGACAACAGCGTCATCGGGCTGCCGATCCGGCGCGGCGACGAGCTGCTCGGCTTCTTCGGCATCGGCGTGCGTCCGCCGCGCGCGTTCACGGCGCACGACGTCGAGCTGCTGCAGCGCTTCGCGCGGCACGCCGGCGTCGCGATCACCAACGCTCGCCGCTACGCGCACGAGCGGCGCCGCACCGCGCGCTTCGAGCTGATCGCGCGCGTCGCGAGCGGCCTCGCCGCGGGTACCGACCTCACCGCGATGCTGCAGAAGGCCGCCGACGCGATACACGAGCTGCTCGAATATCCGAACGTCGACATCCCGCTGCTCGACCCTTCCGACCGCGAGGTGCTCGTCGTGCAGGTGCGCGGCGGTGACTACAAGCGCGCGATCACCGGCACCGACCGCATCCCGGTCGCGCGCGGCATCATGGGCGCGGCAGTGCGGGAGCGGCGCGCGCAGCTCGTCAACGACGTCGCGAACGACCCCCGCTACGTGACGCCGCCGGGTGTTCGTCCGCCGCGCGCCGAGCTCGCCGTGCCGATCAAGCTCGACGACGAAGTGCTCGGCGTCGTCAACGTCGAGAGCGACCGCGACTTCGACGAGCCCGACGTTGCCGGGCTCGAGGTCGTCGCCGATTACCTCGCGGTCGCGATCATGAACGCGCGCCTCGCGGCGCAGGCTCGCGACGCCGCCGTGCTCGCCGAGCGCCATCGCCTCGCGCGCGAGCTCCACGACAACGTCACGCAGGTGCTCTCCTCGATCAACCTGCTCGCGCAGACGCTCGTCCCGGTCTGGCGACGCGATCCGGACGAAGGCGCGCGCCGGGTCGCGCGCCTCAACGAGCTCACGCGGACCGCGTTCGCGGAAATGCGCGCGTTGCTGCACGAATTGCGGCCGACCGAGCGCGAAGCGGGGATCTCGAAGGGCGGGCGCGCGTACCTCGGGCTAGAGCGGCTGCGCGAGCACGCGCTGCCCGGCGCGCTGACGCGCCTGCTCGCGGCGATGATGCCGGAGTCGCTCGAGTTGCGGCTCGATTTCGCCGGCTATGTGCCGCAGCGGCTCGAGCACGAGGAGGCGCTGTTCCGCGTCTGCCAGGAAGCGGTCTCGAACGCGATCCGCCATGCGCACGCGCGCCGCCACTCCGTCGTCGCGGCGGTTCACGAAGCGCACGCGGTGCTGATCGTCGGCGACGTCGGGCGCGGGATCCCGACCGGACGTGCACCGGGCATCG
>DATLNY010000474.1:0-3005 GCA_035536495.1 Candidatus Saccharimonadia bacterium
GCGAGGGCGACACGCCGTCGATCGCGGACGTCTGCCTGATCCCGCAGGTCTACAACGCGCAGCGCTTCTCGGTCGACCTCACGCCTTATCCCACGATCAGACGCATCAACGACCACTGCATGCAGCGACCGGAATTCGAGAACGCGCGTCCCGAGAAGCAGCCCGACGCACCGACGAACTAGGGTTTTTCAGAACGCGTTGGGGTCGAACGGATCGTGCTGGGTACCGCTGGCGTCCCCGCCCTCGGCGAGGCGGATCTTGAGCGCGAGCCCGTCGCGGGAATCCGCCTTGTTGAGCGCTTCCTCGAGCTCGATCTTGCCTTCCTTGTAGAGGATGTAGAGCGAGCGGTCGAAGGTCTGCATGCCTTCCTCGAGGCTCGTGTCCATCGCCTCCTTGATCTCGTGCACCTGGCCGCGGCGCATGAGGTCGCGGATCATCGGCGTGTTGATCAGGATCTCGACCGCGGGCAGGCGCTTGCCGTCCTTGCCGATCACGAGTCGCTGCGATACCACCGCCTTGAGGTTCAGGGCGAGGTTCATGAGGATGTTCTTGTGCGCGGCCTCGGGGAAGAAGTTGAGGATGCGCTCCAGCGTCTGGTCGGCGTTGTTCGAGTGCAGCGTCGCGAGGCAAAGGTGCCCGGTCTCGGAGAACGCGATCGCGGCCTCCATCGTCTCGATGTCGCGGATCTCGCCGATCAGGATGACGTCGGGCGCCTCGCGCATCGCGTTCTTCAACGCATCGTGGTAGCCGTGCGTGTCGAGCCCGACTTCGCGCTGGTTGACGATCGACTTCTTGTGGCGGTGCAGGAACTCGATCGGATCCTCGATCGTGAGGATGTGGCCCGACGTCGTGATGTTGCGGTAGTCGATCATCGCCGCGAGCGTCGTCGACTTGCCCGAGCCGGTCGCGCCGACGACGAGGATGAGGCCGCGCGGCTCGACGATCAGCTGGCGCAGCACCGACGGCAGCTTCAGCATCTCGAAGGTCGGGATCTCGCTCTTGATCGCGCGGATCACCATGCCGACTTCGCCGCGCTGCTTGAACACGTTGACGCGGAAGCGCCCCGCGTCCTTGACCGCGATCGCCATGTTCATCTCGAGGTCGCGCTCGAACGCGGGCACCTGGCCCTCGTCCATCAGCGAGTACGCGATCTTCTTGACCATGCCGCCCGGCAGGCCGGTATTGCCGAGCGGGTACAGGCGGCCCTCGACCTTGATGTGCACCGGCGCGCCCGTCGTCAGGAACATGTCCGACGCGCCCTTTTCGGTCATCAGCTTGAGGAAGTAACCGATATCCATCGCACTGCTCCGTCCGTTGGCGCGTCGCGGGCATTGCAAAGGCCGGGGGGCCTTCACACAATGACCCGCCGTACGTGTTCTCCCGCCCGCGCGCCGTGCAGTCCGGCGGCGCACGAAAGCAAGCGATCCGCCCGTTTTCGAGGCGCCAGTTTATGACACCTACCCGCGCAAAAATCCATCGACTGGGGCTGGCCGCCGCGGTCGCGCTTGCAGGCTGTGCCACGGCGCCGCCGCCTCTCACCGGGCTCGAGGACGCGAATGCCGCGATCGCGCGCGCGCGCGCGGCGGACGCGCAACTTCATGCACCGGTCGAGCTGCGGTTCGCCGAGTCGAAGCTCGGCGAGGCGCGTGCGGCGATGGACGAGAAGGAATACGACTCCGCCGCGCACCTGCTCGCGCAGGCCGAGATCGACGCGGAGCTCGCGATCGCGAAGAGCCGCAGCGCGCGCGCGCGCGCGGCCGCCGCGCAGAAGGCGCGCGACAACGCCGCACTCGAGCGCGAGCTGCTCGGGGAGGACGACCAGTGAGCGCCGCCACGATTGGAGCGCACGCCGCGCACGCCGACGCCGCTGTGTTCGACGCGTCCCGACACGCCATCTCCCACCCCATGGCGTCATCCCGGCGCAAGCCGGGATCCAGCGCCTGTGCCACGCGAAGGAGTCACTGGGTCCCGGCTTTCGCCGGGATGACGCCCGCAATAGCGGTCGTCGTCGCGGTGCTGCTGCTCGCCGCCTGCGGCAGCGCGCCGAAGCGCGACCTCGACCTCGAACGGATCGAAGCGGAGCTCGCGCGCATCTCGGGCGATCCGGAGCTCGGACCGCTCGCGCCGGCGGAGCTCGCGCGCGCGCGCGATGCGACCGCCGCGCTGCGAACGGCGGAAGGCAACGAAGCGCGGCGCGCGCATCTTGCGTACATCGCCGAGCGCCGCGTCGACATCGCGTACGTCAGCGCGCAGGCGACCGCCGAGGAACGCAGGCTCGCCGAGCTCGAGCGCGAGCACGACCGCATCATGCTCGAAGCGACGCGGCGTGACGCCGAATCGGCGAGGCTCGAGGCGGAAAAGCAGCGTCTTCAGAACCTTGCTCGCGCCGAGGAGCTCGAGCGCGCACGCGCCGACATGGCCTCGGCAATCGTGCTGAGCCAGGAAAGCGCGCTCGAGGCCGAGTCCGCGCGCGCACGCGAGGTGCAATCGCGCCGCGTCGCCGAAGCGCAGCAGCAGGAAGCCGAGCTCGCGAAGCGCGAGACGGAGCTGGCGCTCGCGGCGGCCGACAGCCTGCGCATCCAGATGAGCAACCTCTCCGCGCAGCGCGAGCAGCGCGGAGAGGTGATGACCCTCGGGGAAGCCGTCTTCTCCCCGGGTCAGTCGAGCCTGCAACCCGAGGCGCTCGAGCATCTCGGCGGGCTCGTCGAATTCGTGCAGGCCGATCCCGCACGGCGGGTCCGCATCGAGGGGCACACCGACGATCGCGGCGGCGCGAACCTCAACCAGGTGCTCTCGCAGCGGCGCGCCGAGGCGGTGCGCGACGCGCTCGTCGCGCGCGGCGTCGACGCGGCCCGGATCGTCGCGCTCGGGCGCGGCGAGACGGTCCCGCTCGCGACCAACGACACCCCGGCAGGCCGCGCCCGCAACCGCCGCGTCGAGGTCATTCTCGAACGCTGACCGAACCCCCGATTTCGCGACCCCCCTTCCCGTAAATGCGGGTAGCA
>DATLNY010000475.1:0-5297 GCA_035536495.1 Candidatus Saccharimonadia bacterium
GGGGGCTCGCCGCGAAGGTCGCGATGGGGCTGCATGTGTCGTTCATGGCGAAACACGAGCTGTTCTGGTGGCCGCTCGGCCCGCTGCTGAAGATGCTCGGCGGTATCCCGACCGATCGCTCGGGCCCGCGCGGCGTCGTCGGCGGCATCGTGCGGCGGTTCGCGGCGCAGCCGTCGTTGTGGCTCGTCATCGCGCCGGAGGGCACGCGCCGTCGCGTCGAGAAATGGAAATCCGGTTTCTGGCATATCGCGACCGGCGCCGGTGTGCCGGTGACGTGCGTCTACTTCCACTACCCCGAGCGCGTCATCGGGATCGGTCCCGCGCTGACGATGAGCGGCGACCTCAGCCTCGACATGGCCCGCATCCGCGATTTCTACCGCCCGTGGCAGGGCAAGCACCGCGACACGACCTGAACGGCTCCGCGCAGGCAAGTTGTCGGAGCGGTGGGACGGCGGTAGTTTTGCCACGGGCCTCACGGGCCCTGGCCAGGATGGCGAATCCGGGCGCCGCAAGGCGTCGAGCTATCGAACGAACCTGGTGCCGCACGTGCCGGGTGGAGGGGTCCAATGCACAAGCTCATCATCGCGGGCGCGCTCGTCGCGTTCGCCGGCAGCGCCGTCGCGGGCGACGATCCGTTTCCGAAGCGGTTCAAGCCGAACCAGTACACGCAGGTCGTCGAGCTGATCGAGACGAACATGCAGCCGGGCGGCGAGTTCGAATCGACCGCCGACGAGCAGGCGCGCGTGCGCACGCTGCTCGGCGAGATCGGCAGCCTGCTCCAGGGCAACGAGCGGCTCGCCGATCTGGACCAGAACGAGAAGGATGCGATCGAGAAGCGCCGGGCCGCGATCAATACGATCCTCGTGGCGAACATGAAGCGGGAAGTCGCCGCGCGGACGCAACCGGCAGGCAAGCGGCCGCGCAAGGCGGCCGACATGCTCGAAGGGCGCCCCGCGGTTCCGGAAGACTACTGAGCTTGCGAGCGCTGCGTCGCGCCGTCGGCCTGCGCGGCGGAGCACGCTGAGGTGCGCGCCGCGCGCGCGGCAGCGGTCTCGATCGCGGCGCTCGCGCTCGCGTTCGGCGGCGCGCTCGCGCTGGTCGATCCCGAGCCGCTCACGCTCGAGCAGGCGCGCGCCCGCATCGAGGGAAGCTACGCCGAGCTGCCCGACGGCTCGCTTCGCTATCGCTACACGACGCGCGACGCGCAGTTGCCGCTGCTCGTGTTCGTGCACGGCGGTGCGCTCAACTCGCTCGACGTCTGGAATCCGCTCGTCGCTGCGCTCGATCCGGCGCGCTACGGATTCCTGCGCTTCGACTCGTACGGGCAGGGCTATTCGGCGCGCCCCGAGCTCCGGCACGACGCGGCGCTCTACGTGCGCGCGCTCGACGGCCTGCTCGCGCTCGAGCGGATCGAGCGCCCGGTGCACCTCGTCGGCTACTCGCTCGGCGGCCTCATCGCGGCCGAGTACGCCGCGCATCGCCCGGAACGCGTCGCCTCGCTGACGCTGATCGCGCCCGCGGGGCTCGGCACGCGGCTGCGATGGCCGGTCCGCGTCGGCGCGTGGCCGGTGCTCGGCGAGGCGGTCTATCGCCTGCGCGGCCAGGAGATCCTGCTCGACGGTTACACGCGCATGTCGCACGCGCCGCGCTATCGCGCGCACGTCGACGCCGTCGAGCGGCGATGGCTTTCGATCGAGGGCACGGGACGCTCGATGCTGTCGCAGCTGCGGTCGCTGTCGATCGATCGGACGGCGAGCGCGTATTCGTTCGTCGCCGCGTCGCGGCTGCCCGTGCTCGCGGTATTCGGTGCGGACGACGAAACCGTTCCGCCCTCGAACGGTGCCGCGCTCGCGCAGCTCGTCCCTGCCGCGCGGATCGAGACGCTGACGTCGTCGTCGCACGCGCTCGTCCAGGATGATGCGAGCCGCCTTGCGCCGCTGATCGCTGCACACGTCGACTCGGCCACGGCCGCTCAGCGCTCCGACGGGCCGCTGTCGTCGTGGTCGCGGCGCGTGAACAGCCCCGGCCTGATGAGGTCGACGAACGCGCGCGCCTCGGGCGAGAGCAGCTTGCCCTTGCGCACGACCACGCCGTAGCTGCGTTGCGGGAACCAGCGACGCATGTTCCGCACCGCGAGCTGGTCGCGCGCGTCGATGCACATCCCCGAGACGATCGACACGCCGAGCCCCATCGCGACGTACTGCTTGATGACCTCCCACCCGCCGACCTCGATCGCGACCTGGTACGGCACCTTGCGCTGCTGGAATACGAGGTCGACGAGCCGATAGGTCGAGACGCGGTTCGGCGGCAGGATCAGGCCGTACGGCGACAGATCCTCGAGCGCGACCTCGGGCTTGTCGGCGAGCGGATGGCCGAGCGGCGCGATCAGCATCGGGTCGAAGTGGTGCACCGGTTCGTACGCGAGGTCGGCCGGCACATCGACCATCGAGCCGAATGCGAAGTCGGCCTCGTCGGAGCGCAGCAGCGCGAGCCCGTCGCGGTTCGACACGTTGTGCAGCTGCAGCTTCGTGTCGGGGAAGCGCGCACGGTATTCCTGCACGAGCGGCGGCAGCAGGTACTGGATCGTCGACTCGCCCGCGGCGATGTTGAGCTCGCGCCGCACCGATCCACCGAGCTTCGCGCGGAATTCCCCGTCGAGCGCGTCGAGGCCTTCGAGCACGGGCCGCGCGAGCTCGTAGAGCATCAGCCCTTCGCGCGTGAGCTGCACGCGGCGACCGACGCGCTCGACAAGCTTGGTGCCGAGCTCCTTCTGCAGCGCCGTGAGCTGGAGGCTGACCGACGGCTGCGAGAGGAACAGAGACTCCGCGCCGCGCGCGATCGAGCCGAGCTTCGCCACCGCGCAGAATGCGCGCAACTGCTTGATGCGGTTGCCCTTGTAGTAGAACCTCGGGGTCACGGCCGCGGCCTTCCTGCCGGCCGCACGCCGTTTGCCCGCCTTCGACTGGGGCGGCGAGCTGTTCAGCTTCAAACGGGCTCTGCGATCGGGCTTCGGCATCAACGCACTGCGAATGGTTTGACCATGTCAATACATTCCATTGAAACATCCGGTTTGTCAAAGCGCGGCGTCGCGCCTAGCTTGCTGCGCAGCATGGGACGGAAAGCGCCCAGGGAGCCCGAAGACGTGGCGGCAGCGATCGAGGCAATGGCGACAGGCAGCGGCGGGATCGAGCTGCGCGCGGTGAGCGGTACGCCCGGCAGCGAGATCGTGACGCCCGGCGCGCTCGATTTCCTGGGCGAGCTGCACCGGCGCTTCGACGCGCGGCGCCTCGCCCTGCTCGCGGAACGCCGCGTGCGCCAGGCACGCTTCGATGCCGGCGAGCTGCCGGATTTCCTGCCCGAGACGCGCGCGCTGCGTGAATCCGACTGGCGCGTCGCGGCGCTGCCGGACGTGCTCGCCGATCGACGCGTCGAGATAACGGGGCCGGTCGACCGCAAGATGATCATCAACGCGCTCAATTCGGGCGCTCGCGTGTTCATGGCCGATTTCGAGGACTCGACCAGCCCGACGTTCGCAAACCTCGTCGAGGGGCAGCTCAACCTGCGCGATGCGGTCGCCGGCACGATCACGCATGTTTCGCCCGACGGTCGCGAGTACACGCTCAAACCGGAAACCGCGCTGCTGATGGTGCGCCCGCGCGGCTGGCACCTGCCGGAGCGGCACGTGCGCGTCGACGGTGCGCCGATCGCGGGCGCGCTGTTCGACTTCGGGCTGTTCGCGTTCCACAACGCAAGTGCGCTCGCGGCGCGCGGCCTCGGTCCGTACTGGTACCTGCCGAAGCTCGAGTCGCACCGCGAAGCCGCGCTGTGGGACGAAGTCCTCGCCTACGCGGAGTCGCGCCTCGGGCTCGCAACGAACACGATGAAGGTGACGGTGCTGATCGAGACGCTGCCTGCGGCGTTCGAGATGCACGAGATCCTGCACGCGCTGCGGGGCCGGATCGCGGGGCTCAACTGCGGACGCTGGGACTACATCTTCTCGTACCTCAAGACGTTCCGCGCGCACCGCGATCGCGTGCTGCCCGAGCGCGGCCAGGTCGCGATGACCGTGCCGTTCCTGTCGAACTACGCCGCACTGCTGATCGAGACCTGCCATCGCCGCGGCGCGCATGCGATGGGCGGGATGGCCGCGCAGATCCCGATCGCCGGTGACGCGATCGCGAACGGCGAGGCGCTCGCGCGCGTGCGCGCCGACAAGGAGCGCGATGCCCGCGCGGGGCACGACGGCACCTGGGTCGCGCACCCGGGCCTCATCCCGATCGCGCGCGAGCTGTTCGATGCGCACATGCCCGGCCCGAACCAGCTGCACGTGCGCAAGCCCGGGCTCGCGATCACGCGCGACGATCTCATCGCGCCGAGTGTCGGCACGATCACGCGCCGCGGCTTCGACGGCAACATCGAGGTGTGCGTGCGCTACCTCGCGGCGTGGCTCGACGGCCTGGGCTGCGTGCCGATCCACCACCTCATGGAAGACGCCGCGACCGCCGAGATCGCGCGCGCGCAGTTGTGGCAGTGGCTGCACGCCGGCGCGCTCGCGTTCGACGACGGCACGCCGATCGACTTCGCGGCGTTCGACGCGTCGCTCGCCGCGCTGCCGGCGAAGCTTGCGCGCGCGGGCGTCGTCCTGCCGGGAGACGCGCGCATCGAGCAGGCCGCGTGGATGCTGTCGGAGCTGACGCACGCGAAGGTGCTCGCCGAGTTCCTGACGCTGCCGGCCTACGAATTGTTGTCATGAACCGGATTCCCGCTTCCGAAACAGTGTGGCGCCCTGACGAACCGAGGCCATCGAAATGAGAAATGCGCTCCCGAACGCCGAGCAGCTGTCGCTCGACTGGACCCACAACCCGCGCTGGACCGGCGTCACGCGCGACTACACCGCGGCCGACGTCGTGCGGCTGCGCGGCACCGTGCCGGTCGAGCATTCGCTGGCTCGCCACGGCGCCGACAAGCTCTGGCACTACCTGCAGACCGAGCCGTACGTCAATGCGCTCGGCGCGATGACCGGCAACCAGGCGATGCAGCAGGTCAAGGCGGGGCTCAAGGCGATCTACCTCTCCGGCTGGCAGGTCGCGGCCGATGCCAATACGGCGGGCGCGATGTATCCGGACCAGTCGCTCTATCCGGTCGACTCCGTGCCGAACGTCGTGCGGCGCATCAACAACACGCTGCTGCGCGCCGACCAGATCCACCACGCCGAAGGCAAGCACGACATCGACTGGGTCCAGCCGATCGTCGCGGATGCCGAGGCAGGCTTCGGCGGCGTGCTGAATGCCTACGAG
>DATLNY010000476.1:0-6720 GCA_035536495.1 Candidatus Saccharimonadia bacterium
CACGGCACCTCGGGCAACCTCGACCGGCGCGAGCTCGGCGACGTCAACACGCTGACGGTGGCGGAGTACGAGGCGCGCTCGTGGCTCGGCCGCCTGAGCTACCGCATGTACCGCAGCCTGCCGGTCCTGCTCGGCATCGGCCCGATGTACCAGTTCGTCATCAAGCACCGCATCCCGTTCGACCTGCCGCTGTCGTGGAAGAAGGAATGGGCGAGCGTCCTGTTGAACAACCTCGCGCTGCTGATCGTCGGCGGGCTCGTCGTCTATACGATCGGCTGGCGCGCGGTCGTGCTCGTGCACCTGCCGATCGTGCTGATCGCCGGCGCGCTCGGCGTCTGGCTGTTCTACGTGCAGCACCAGTTCGAGGACACGTACTGGGCGAACGCGGGCGAGTGGGATTCGACCACGGCCGCCGTGCGCGGCAGCTCGTTCTATGACCTGCACCCGGTGATCCACTGGTTCACCGGCAACATCGGCTACCACCACATCCACCATCTTTCGACGCGGATCCCGAACTACCGGCTGCGCGCCGCGTACGCCTCGAGCCCGTTGCTGCGCCAGGCACCGAAGCTGACGTTCCGCGAGAGCCTGCGCTGCATCCGCTGCAAGCTCTGGGACGAGAAGCAACGTCGCATGGTCGGGTTCCCGAAGCGCCGGAACACGTCCGCCGCCTGAGCCTGCTGCTCAGGCCGCCTGTGCTGCGCGCGATTTCGTCCGCGTAGCGATTGCCGGCAAAGCGTGTTGGTGCCACGCTTTGCGCACCGGGGGGCGTACCCGGTTGGTACACGGGGATCTCCACGATGCGTACATTCCTGCGACTGCTGGGCGCGGCGCTGTTGTCCGGCGCAGGCCCGGCGGCGGCTGACGACGTTCCGACGCTGCGGCTGCCGCCGCTCGATTTCGCGAAGATCAATGCCGAGGACGCGCGCGACAAGCACGCGATGATCGCGGAGCGTTTTGCGCTGCCGCGCGCGGTGTCGATTTCGCCCGACACCGCGGGTGTCTGGGAGTCGCTCGATCGCGACACGCTGCGCTGGCGCTGGCGAGTCGTGGCGCCCGACGCGGTGCACCTCAACTTCGGCTTCACGCGCTTCGCGCTGCCGCGCGGGGCGACGCTGACGGTGCGCGACGGCTCCGATGAGCGGCAGTTCCGCGAATTCAACGCGGCCGACAACGAAGTGCACGGTCAGCTCTGGACGCCGCCGCTGTTCGGCGCCGAAGCGACCGTCGAGCTCGTCGTGCCGCGCCGTGCGCGCGACGACGTGCGCCTGCTGCTCAGCCAGATCGGCCACGGCTATCGCGGCTTCGGCCGCATCGCGGCCGGCGCGAAGTCGGGCTCGTGCAACACCGATACACAGTGCCTCGGCGCGAACGATCCCTGGGCGACGACCAAGCGCGCGGTCGGCGCGATGTCGTCGGGCGGCTCGCGTTTCTGCACCGGCTCGCTCGTCAACAACACCGCGAACGACCGGCGGATGTTCTTCATCACGGCGACGCACTGCGAGGTCGACGCGAGCAATGCCGCGTCGCTCGTCGTGGTCTGGAACTTCGAGGCGCCGAGCTGCCGCGCCCCCGGTTCCGTCTCGAGCGGCTCGAGCGCGGTGGTCGGGTCGGTGACGCAGTTCAACTCGGGCGCGATCTTCCGCGCCGCGACACAGAACCCTTTCCCGGGCGGTGCGAGCGGACCGAAATCCGACACGACGCTGCTCGAGCTCGACGATCCGGCCAATCCCGCGCACAACGTTTACTGGGCCGGCTGGGACCGCGGCACGACGGCGGCCGCGTGCTCGAATGGTGCGGCGTGCGCGTCGATCCACCACCCGAACGGTGACGAGAAACGCATCACCTTCTCGCACACGAATCTCACGACCGGCAACATCGCGACCGCGCAGAACGTCCACTGGTTCGTGCAGTGGGCGAATCCGCCGCCGATCCTGCCGGGTTACCCGACGCCCGCCGGCACGATCCCGCCGAGCGTCACGGAGCCGGGCTCCTCGGGCTCGCCGCTCTACAACGCGCAGCAGCGCCTCGTCGGCGTGCTGAGCGGCGGCGCTTCGTTCTGCGGCGCGAGCAACTCGCAGCTCAACGATCTCTACGGCAAGCTCGCGCACGCCTGGGAAGGGCTCGGAACCGATTCGACGCGCGTGCGCAACTGGCTCGATCCGGGCAACACCGGCGCGACGACGATCGGGGCGCTCGCCGCGGCCGGCGGCGCACCCGACCTGCTGTTCCAGTCGGGCTTCGAGTAGGTCTGGGCGCGGCGACACTGCGCAGCCGGGCCGCGGCGGGCGTAGCATGGGCGTCGCGCGCGGGGCCGGAGGTGGTATGCGAGCCGCCCTGTTCCTGCTCGTCACGAGCACCGCGTGCGCTGGTACGGCGCGCGCACAACCGCCCGTTTCCGACGCGACGAACGACCGCGCCACCGAGCGCGCCGCGCTCGTGCGCGAGCTCGCCGCGGACTTCGGCGACGAGGCGATCGACCGGCGCGTGCTCGACGCGATCGGCACGGTCCCGCGCCATCGCTTCGTGCCCGAAGCGCAGGCGCACGCGGCGTACGAGAACCGCCCGCTGCCGATCGGGCACGGGCAGACGATCTCGCAGCCGTACATCGTCGCGCTGATGACCGACGTGCTCGAGCCGCGCCGCGACATGCGCGTGCTCGAGATCGGCACCGGCTCCGGCTACCAGGCCGCGATCCTCGCCGGGCTCGTCGAGCGCGTCGACACGATCGAGATCGTGGTGCCGCTCGCGGCGCAGGCGAAGGCACGCCTGGACGCGCTCGGCTACGGCAACGTCGAAGTGCGGCAGGCTGACGGGTACTACGGCTGGCCCGGGCGCGGGCCGTACGACGCGATCATCGTGACGGCAGCCGCGGGATCGATCCCGCCGCCGCTGGTCGCGCAGTTGAAACCCGGCGGGCGCATGGTGATCCCGGTCGGCGCGCCGTTCCTGACCCAGACGCTGGTGCTGGTCGAGAAGCGCGGCGATGGCACGTTGCGCACGCGGCAACTGCTGCCCGTGCGCTTCGTGCCGCTCACCGGCGCCCACTAGCGGCCATGCGCGAGCGCGTCGGACTCGCGCTCGCGATCGCGCTCGTTTCGGCCGCGGCGCTCGCGTACCAGCTGCTGCTGATGCGGCTGCTCGCGATCGTGCACTGGTATCCGTTCGCGGCGCTGATCGTCAGCCTCGCGCTGCTCGGCCACGGCGTCAGCGGCACGGTGCTGAGCCTCGCCGGGCGGCGCGCCGTCGCGGCGTTCGAGCGGCTTTTCACGGCGAGCGCGCTCGGCTTCGGCATCGCCGCAGTCGCTGCGCTCGCGCTCGCGCAACGCGTGCCGTTCAACGGGCTCGAGCTCGTCTGGGACGCGAGCCAAGTGCTGAAGCTCGCGGCGATCTACCTGCTGCTCTCGGTGCCGTTCTTCTTCGCGGCGTGCTGTTTCGGGCTCGCGTTCGTCGCGCGCGCCGAGCGGATCCCTTCGCTCTACGGCGCCGATCTCGCCGGTGCCGGCGCCGGTGCGCTGCTCGCAATGCTGGCCTTGCAGGCCTTGTCGCTGCCGCAGGCCCTGCTCGCGGTCGCGCTCGGCGGGCCGCTCGCCGCGGCGTGCGCGCTGCTCGCGGTACGCGGACCGGTGCCGGCGGGTTCGCTGCTGCTCGCCGCGGTCGCCGCGGCGGCGCTCGTGCCGGCGGGATGGCTCGCGCCGCGCGTCAACGAGTACAAGGGGCTCGCGCTCGCGCTGCGGATCGAGGGCACGCGCGTGGTGTCGACGCGCTCGGGCCCGCTCGGAGAGATCGCAGTGGTCGAGAGCCCGGTGGTTCCGTTGCGGTACGCACCCGGCGTGTCGCTCAACGCGGTCGCCGAGCCGCCGCCGCAGCTCGGCGTGTTCGTCGACGGCGACGGCATGAGCGTCGTCACGCAGCGCGGCGCGTCGCTCGAGCACTTTGCCGCGCTGACTTCGGCCCTGCCCTACGCGCTGCTCGAAGCCCCGCGCGTGCTCGTGCTCGGCGCCGGCGTCGGCGCCGACGTGCTGCAGGCCCTGACGCTCGGTGCGCGCCAAGTCGTCGCGGTCGAGCCGGATCGCAACCGCATCGAGGTCGTGCGCACCGATCATGCCGATTTCGCGGGTCATCTCTACGCCGATTCGCGCGTCGAGGTCGTGCTCGCCGAGCCGCGCGCGGTGCTCGGCCGCGCGTCTCGCGGGTTCGACCTCGTCGTGCTGCCGCTGTCGGATTCCTCGGTCGGTGCGTCGGCCGGCACGCAGGCGGCGAGCGACCAGTTCCTCTACACGATCGAGGCGCTCGAAGCGGCGTACGCGCGCCTCTCGCCCGGCGGGCTGATCGCCGCGACGCGCTGGGAAACGCAGCCGCCGCGCGCGAGCCTGAAGCTCTTCGCGACCGCGATCGCGGCGCTCGGCCGCGCGGGGGTGCGCGACCCGGGCGCGCAGCTTGCGTTGATCCGCGGCTGGCAGACCAGCACGCTGGTGGTGAAGCGCGGCGCGCTGACGCGCGCCGACCTCGAGGCGATCGACCGCTTCCGCGAGCGCTGGTCGTTCGACGCAGCCTGGTTGCCCGGGCTCGCCGCGGCCGACGCGAACCGACATCACCTGGTCGAGCGCGACGAGCTGCATGCCGGGGCGCGCGCGCTGCTGTCGTCCGGCGCCGCGGCGTATCTCGACGCGTACAAGTTCGACCTCGCGCCCGCGACCGATGCGCGCCCGTTCTTCCACGACTTCTTCCGCTGGCGCGCGCTGCCCGAGCTCGTGCGCCTGCGCGAGCACGGCGCGGCCGCGCTGCTCGATTCGGGTTACCTCGTCGTCGTCGCGGGACTCGTCCAGGCAGTCCCGATCGCATTCGCGCTGATCGTGCTGCCGTTGCTCGCGTCGCGCCGCACGGGCGCCGCGCCGACGGGACGCGGGCGGACGCTCGTGCATTTCACCGCGCTGGGGCTCGGCTTCCTGTTCGTCGAGATCGCGCTCATGTCGCGCACCGCGCTCTACATCGGCCAGCCGCTGCTCGCGACCGCGACGGTGCTCGCGGCCCTGCTCGTTTCGGCCGGGCTCGGCAGCGCATACGCCGCACGCTGGACGCGCAGCGGGCGCGCGGCAATGGCCGCGGCGCTCGCCTGCGCGGTGCTGATCGCGGGCTACGCGTTTGCCGCGCGATGGTTCGTCGAGACCGGGACGGGCTGGAGCGCGTATCTGCGCGCCGGCGCCGCGGCGCTCGCGCTCGCGCCGCTCGGTTTCGTCATGGGCATGCCGTTTCCGCTAGGGCTCGCGCGGCTCGCCGCGACGGTCCCTGCGCGCGTGCCGTGGGCCTGGGGCATCAACGGCTGCGCCTCGGTGCTCTCGGCCCTGCTCGCGGTGCTGCTCGCGCTCGAGGCGGGCTACGACGTCGTGATGTACGCCGCAGCGGCGCTCTATCTCATCGCGGCGCGCTCGGGTCCCCGCTGACGATGTCGCCCCCCGGCCGCGCGAGTCGATGCCAGAGCGTGCGCAATCCGCGCCATAGCTTCGGCAGCAGCCACGCGATCAGCAGCACGAACAGCACCAGCAGCAGCGCGAACACGATCGGATACGTCACGAGCAGCCAGATGCCGCCGAGCACGATGCCGTCCTCGGCGAAGCTCGCGGCCCAGTTCGAGAACGGCTCCGGCGACTGGTTGAGCGTCGCGCGCGCCGCGGACTTCGTCAGGTGCGTGCCGGTCACGATGCTCCCGCCGATCAGCGCGGCGGCGAACTGCGCCGCCGGACCATGGTCGCCGAGCGCGCCCCACGCGAGCATGATCCCGCCCGGGATGCGAATGAACGTGTGCAGCGCGTCCCACGCCGAGTCGAACCACGGCACCTTGTCGGCGATGAATTCGCCGACGAGCATGACGCCCGAGGCCCACAGCACGTAGTCGTGCTCGATCAGCGCGAGCGCGTCCGGCAGCGCGACGTAGTCGAAGCGCGCGAGCATCCCGAACGCGAACAGCACCGCGTAGAAGCGGATTCCGCTCGCCCAGGCGAGGCCTGCGGCAAGGACGAACTGGGCGAGCATTTCCATGCCGCGATGCTAGCGGACGCGGCTGAACGCCTGCGCACGCGGCGTGTCGGCTCGGAGCTGGACGCAAGCAGCGCGTCGTCCACCGGAGCAACGGGTGACGCCGACGACGCACGCGCGATCCGCCCCAGCTCAGCGGTAGCGGGAGCCGCCCTGCTTCGGGCGCACCCGGAACGCGAGGCTGATCCGCGGCCCGACCGGGTCGGTCGTCTTCGGGATGCCGTGGTCGTAGTTGAGCTGCGTCTCATAACTCATCGTCAGCACGCTGCCGGGCTCGAGCTCGAGATGGAGCACGCGCGGCGGCTTGTGCTTCGCGCGGATCGTCATGCGCCGCGGAAAGCCGAGCGATAGCAGCGCGATCGGCGCGCCGGGCGCGAGCTCGTCGAGGTGGTCGTTGTGCGGCGCGACGCTGTCGCGACCGTCGCGGTAGTGGTTGAGGCCGACGCTGTCGAAGCGCACCCCCGAGATTGCCTCGGCGTGGCCGGCGGCCGCGAGCAGCACGTCGTGCACCGGCGCGCGTCGTGCGCTCGCGTGCGCGGCGCGGACTTCCTCGAGCTTGAAGCTCGCGAGCAGCCGCGGCACGTCGACTTCGCGCTCGTACATCAGGCGGCGTTCGGACTTCCACGCGACGCCGTCGCGCAGCGTCGCGAACCACGCCTGCGCGGTCGCGGGCGCGATCGCGGC
>DATLNY010000477.1:0-2903 GCA_035536495.1 Candidatus Saccharimonadia bacterium
CGGGGGTCGAGGCTGTCGTTGCGGCGCGCGACGACGCAGTACTCGGTTTCGCCTTGAAGCGGGTGCGGCATTTCCGGCATGCTTGCGCGAACGTGAACGGGACCGTGCGGGAAAACGTCGTGTTTCCGGACGTTTTGCAGCGACGGGCGCCGATGCGCTGCAAAGCCGAACAATGGTAGCACGGAACCCCGCCGCGACTCAGCGCAGCAACGCGAGCGCGTCCAGCGTTTCCCGAGCCAGCGATGCGGGCGAGGCGGACCGCAGATCGGCGACGCAGGGTGCCGGGAGCTCGCGGCGCAGCCACGCCACGTTGGCATCGGCGTAGGGCATGCCCGCGTCGACGCGGGACGCGATCCAGCCGGCGAGCGCCAATCCGCGCGAGCGGATCGCCAACGCCGACAGCCGCGCGTGGTTCAGGCATCCAAGCCGGATGCCTACGACGAGCAGCACCGGGAGCCGGAGCGCGCGCGCGATGTCGAGGACGTCGCGGCGATCGTCGAGCGGCACGAGCGCACCCCCCGCGCCCTCGACGACGATCACTTCCGCGCGAAGGGCGAGCCGCGCGTAGGCCTCGACGATCACCTCGACGTCGATCGTCACGCCCTCTCGACGCGCTGCGAGGTGCGGCGCGGCCGCGTCCCGGAGCGAATACGGGTTGCGGTCGCGAAGCGGCGCCGGAACGTTGCCCGCCGCTTCGAGCGCGAGGACATCGTCGTTGATGCCCTCCGGCAGCGAGACGCCGGCGCTCACCGGCTTCATGCCGACCGCGCGCCTGGCGTTGGCGACCAGCCCACGCAGCAGCGCGACCGCGGCAACGGTCTTGCCCACGCCGGTGTCGGTGCCGGTGACGAGGAGGCCCGTCGCCATGCGCGCCGTCAACTCCGCCCGCGAGCGAAGCGCACGACGGGCAAGCCATCTGCGGTCCGGCTTGCCTCGCCCTTCCACGCGTGTCCGTAGACGATCTCGAACGTCGCGGGACTGCGCCCGTCGATGGCGCGCGCCTCGAGTTGCGCGACGACCTCGCCGAAGCGGCGCCGCCCGGTCAGCCCGCGCGCGCGACCGCGCGCGGCGTTCGTTGCGCCGAGCGTCTTCAGCTCGCGCATCAGCGCACGCGGATCGGCGTAGGTGAGCGTGATGACCTCCATGTCCATCACCGGATCGGCGTACCCGGCCGCGACCAGCATGTCGCCGATGTCGTGCATGTCGGCGAAGCGGCTCACGTGCGGATGGCCATCGGCGCGAGCGAACGCTGCGCGCAGCTCCTTCAGCGTGTCCGGACCGAACGTCGAGAACGTGAACAGCGCGCCGACCTTGAGGCAGCGGCGCATCTCCGCGAATGCGCGCGGCAGGTCGTTGATCCACTGGAAGGCGAGATTGCTCCACCCGAGGTCGAACGCGGCGACGGCGAAGGGCAGCGCATTCAGGTCGGCGCAGACGAATTGCGGCCCCCCGCGCGCTCGACCGAGGATCGGAGACAACAGCCGACCGACGAGCGCACGGCTGCGCCGCGATCGCTCGCTGGCGGCCCGCGCCATCGGCTGCGCGAAGTCGATTCCAACGACACGCGCGTCCGGATAGCGCGCAGCGAGACGGCCGGTGCACTCGCCGGTTCCGCAACCCGCGTCGAGGATCGTCGCGGGCGCGAGCCTCACGACGTCCAGGCGCGACAGCATGCGCGCGGCCACCTCGCGTTGCAGCACGGCCGCGGCATCGTAGCCGGCGGCGGCGCGGCCGAACGCACGCCGCACCACGCGCGGGTCGATGTCGCCCGCGTCGGGCGCACGCGCGGACGGCTCAGCCATCGCGAAGGAAGGCCGCGACGACGTCGACGAAGGCATCGCGATGCGAGAGGAACGGCGCGTGCGCCGCGGCATCGAACGCGTGCAGTCGTCCGCGAGGCAGCGCCGCGGCGAGCCAGGCCCCTGCCTCCGCCGGGGCGAGCGTGTCCTGCGCGCCGGTGACGACCAGCGCTGCATGCGGCAGGCGCCGCGCGTCGTCCCGCAAGTCGATCTCGCGCAACGCGGCAAGCGACTCGGCCAGGACC
The DNA here is from genome assembly GCA_035536495.1 of Candidatus Saccharimonadia bacterium. GTDB lineage: Bacteria > Pseudomonadota > Gammaproteobacteria > Xanthomonadales > Ahniellaceae > DATLNY01. The sequence continues at coordinate 2,045 of DATLNY010000477.1, forward strand.
GAGGGCGCGGGCTCGCCGCGCTCGAAGAGCTGCCCGCGGAGCGCCGCGAGGACGACGCGCCCTTCGTCGCTCCCGCGGACCTGCAGCGCGAGGAAGCGCAGCAGCGTCTGCCGGAACGACACCCGAAGCTCGTCTGCGAATCGCGCGAGCGTTTCCGCCGTCATCGCGCATGGCCAGTCGCCTGCCGCGACGAACCTCGGCGTCGTCGAAACCAGCACGAGCTTGTCGATGCGCGCGGGAAACCGCCGCGCCCACGCGATGGCGACGGCGCCGCCCAGCGACCACCCGAGGACCGACACCGTCCCCGCATCGGCGAACCGCTGCTCGAGCGCGTCGACGACGCGGGCGAGCGTCCATGGCCGCTCCGTGCCGCTGCGGCCGTGCCCGGGAAGATCGACGACGTGCACGCGATGCCGCTGCGAGAGCGCGGGGACGATCGGCGCGAAGAGCCCGCCGTGCATCGCCCAGCCGTGCAGCATCACGAGCGGCGTGCCCTCGCCGGTGGTTTCCACGTGCAGCGCAGGATGCGTCGCGGTCAGCATGCACGGCGCAGCGCACCTGCGAGCTCGTCGACGTCGTCGTCGTCGTGCGCGGCAGTGAGCGAGATGCGAAGCCGCGCGGTTCCCGGCGGCACCGTCGGCGGCCGGATCGCCGGGACGAGGATCCGCTGCGCGAGCAGCCGCGCCGAAAGCGCCATCGCCGCGTCGTTCCCGCCGACGACGAGCGCCTGGATCGCCGTCGTCGAGGGCAGCAGCGTGGCAGGAAGGTCCGCGAGCGCCTTGCGAAGCCGCGCGATCCGCAGCGCGAGCCGCGTGCGCAGGGCATCCCCGTGCTCGATCGCGTCGATCGACGCGGCGAG
>DATLNY010000478.1:0-23292 GCA_035536495.1 Candidatus Saccharimonadia bacterium
TATCGTCGGCGGCTGCTGCGGCACCCCGCCCGCGCACATCGCCGCGATCGTCGAGGCGGTCGCCTCGGTGCCGCCACGGCTGGCGGCGCTGCGCGCCGCAGCGTAGTCGATCCGATGTCGTACCGCCCTACCCGCCTTTCCGGGCTCGAGCCGCTCGTCATCACGCCCGAGACGAACTTCGTCAACATCGGCGAGCGCACGAACGTCACGGGCTCGGCGCAGTTCCGCAAGCTCATCAAGGAGGATCGCTACGAGGAGGCGGTCGACGTCGCGCGCCAGCAGGTGCAGAGCGGCGCGCAGGTGCTCGACGTCAACATGGACGAGGGCCTGATCGATTCCGAGGCCGCGATGACGCGCTACATCAACCTCATCGCGTCGGAGCCCGACATCGCGCGCGTTCCGATCATGGTCGACTCGTCGAAGTGGTCGGTGATCGAGGCGGGGCTGAAGTGCCTGCAGGGCAAGGGCATCGTCAACTCGATCTCGATGAAGGAAGGCGAAGCGGCGTTCCTCGAGCAGGCGCGCAAGGTGCTGCGATACGGCGCCGCGGTCGTCGTCATGGCATTCGACGAAGTCGGCCAGGCCGACACGGCGCAGCGCAAGGTCGAGATCTGCACGCGCGCGTATCGCCTGCTCGTCGACGAGGTCGGCTTCCCGCCCGAGGACATCATCTTCGACCCGAACATCTTCGCGATCGCGACCGGGATCGCGGAGCACGACAACTACGCGGTCGACTTCATCGAGGCGACGCGCGTGATCCGCGCGACGCTGCCGCACTGCCACGTCTCGGGCGGCGTCTCGAACGTCTCGTTCGCGTTCCGCGGCAACAATGCGATACGCGAGGCGATCCACGCGGTGTTCCTCTACCACGCGATCCAGGCCGGCATGGACATGGGGATCGTCAACGCCGGCGCCCTGCCGCTCTACGACGACCTCGAGCCGGAGCTTCGCGAGCGGGTCGAGGACGTCGTGCTCAACCGCAGGCCCGAAGGCACCGAACGGCTGCTCGAGATCGCCGAGCGCTACAAGGGGCGCAAGAGCGCCGAAGCCGCGACCGAGGCGTGGCGCGACCTGCCGGTGCGCGAGCGCATCAAGCACGCGCTCGTGCACGGCATGGACGCGAACATCGAGGCCGACACCGAGGAGTTGCGCGCGACGACACCGCGCCCGCTCGACGTCATCGAAGGCCCGCTGATGGACGGCATGAACGTCGTCGGCGACCTGTTCGGGGCCGGCAAGATGTTCCTGCCGCAGGTCGTCAAGTCCGCGCGCGTCATGAAGAAGGCGGTCGCGTACCTGATCCCGTACATCGAGGCCGAGAAGCTCCGCACCGGCGACGTGTCGAAGTCGAACGGCCGCATCGTCATCGCGACCGTCAAGGGCGACGTGCACGACATCGGCAAGAACATCGTCGCGGTCGTGCTCCGCTGCAACAACTTCGAGGTCATCGACCTCGGCGTGATGGTGCCGGCGCAGAAGATCCTCGACGTCGCACGCGCCGAGCAGGCCGACCTCATCGGGCTTTCGGGCCTCATCACGCCGTCGCTCGAGGAGATGTCGCACCTCGCGAAGGAAATGCAGCGCCAGGGCTTCGTCGTGCCGCTGATGATCGGTGGTGCAACGACGTCGCGCGCGCACACGGCGTTGCGGATCGAGCCGCACTACGCCGCGCCGACGGTGTGGGTCAAGGATGCGTCGCGCGCGGTAGGCGTCGCGCAGTCACTGATCTCGAAGGACCTCATCGACGCGTTCGTCGCGCAGGTGCGCTCCGAATATGCCGAGATCCGCGTGCGCCACAAGGACCGCGGCCCCGGCAAGCGGCTCGTCGCCCTCGACGCGGCGCGCGCGCAGCGCTACGCGCCCGACTGGCACGCATACGCGCCGCCCACGCCGCGCCGGCCGGGCATCACGGTCTACGCCGACTACCCGCTCGAGGAGCTCGTCGAGCTGATCGACTGGACGCCGTTCTTCAATACGTGGGAGCTGTCGGGGAAGCATCCCGCGATCCTCGACGACGCGCTCGTCGGGCCGCAGGCACGCGAACTGCTGCGCGATGCGCACGAGATGCTCGATCGCGTCATCTCGGAACGATGGCTGCAGGCCCGGGCCGTCGTCGGCCTGTGGCCCGCGCATGCCGTCGGTGACGACGTCGAGGTGTTCGACGACACGGCGCGCACGCGCCGGCTCGCGACGCTGCACTTCCTTCGCCAGCAGGCCGACAAGCCGCCGGGCCGGCCCGATTACTGCCTCGCCGACTTCATCGCGCCGCACGACAGCGGCAGGCCGGACCACATCGGGGCGTTCGCGGTGACCGCAGGGATCGGGATCGAGCCGCACCTCGCGCGCTACGAGCGCGAGCACGACGACTACAACGCGATCATGCTGAAGGCGCTAGCCGACCGGCTCGCCGAGGCGCTCGCCGAAGCGGTGCACCGGCGCGTCCGGCGCGAGCTGTGGGGCTACGCGCCCGACGAGTCGCTCGACACGGCGGCGCTGATCGCCGAGTCATACCAGGGCGTGCGCCCCGCGCCCGGCTATCCCGCGTGCCCCGACCACACCGAGAAGGGCACGCTGTTCGAGTTGCTCGACGCGCCCGCACGCGCGGGCGTCGAGCTCACCGAGAGCTTCGCGATGTTCCCGGCCGCGGCGGTCTCGGGCTACTTTTTCTCGCATCCCGGCTCACAGTACTTCGTGGTCGGAAGGATCACGCGCGAGCAGGTCGCCGACTACGCGCGACGCAAGGGCTGGCCGATCGCGCAAGCCGAACGCTGGCTCGCGACGCACCTCGACTACGACCCCGAATGACGACGCGCTAGAATCGCGCCGGTCGAATCTCAAGCAGCGCGTCCACATGATCACGCTCACGGTCCGCCACAAGGTCGAGGATTACGAGAAGTGGAAGGGCGTGTTCGATCGCGCGCGCGACACGCGCCGCGCCGCGGGCGAGATCGCATGCCGCGTCTACACGCGCCACGGCTCGCCCAACGACGTGCTCGTCTCGCTCGACTGGGACACACTCGAGCGCGCGCAGGCCTTCCTCGCCTCGATGCCGCTCATGAGCGGGATGAACGAGGCCGGCGTGCGGGAAATGCCGCAGATCATCATCCTCGATCGGCGCGACGAATACGCGCTCTAGCCGAACCGCGCACCCGCACGATCGCTGCGTGCGACTCGGCGCCTCACCAGATGAGGTCGGCCGGGATGTCGTCCTCGGACGGCGCATCGGGATCCGGCAACAGCGCAAGCGCTTCGGCCCAGATCGCGCCCGCCGCGAGCGCGATGTCGCGTGACAGCAGCAGATAGCGGCCCTGCAGCTGCACCACCCCGAGCTCGCCGCGGTTCAGCCGTACCAGCTGTTCGGGCGTCACATAGACGCGCCGGATCTTGTCGCCGTGCGGGAAGTGGCGCGCGACCTCGGCGCTCGCATCATTCAGGGCCTTGCCATCGAGCAGCGCGGCGAGTTTCGCCTTGCGCTCCTTGCGTTCGCGCGCACGTTCCTGCGCCTCGCGTTCGGCACGCTCGCGCTCGGCCCGCTCGGTCTGCGCGCGCAATGCATACGCCCTCGCGAGATCGACCTCGGCGCCCGACGGGCGACCGTTGCCTTCGCGCCGCTGCCGCTGTTGCTGTCTCTGCGCATCGGCGCGCGCGGGCGGTCGGCTTCCGTGCGGCAGCGGCTTGCCGGCATGCGCATCGGGCTTCGCGCCCGGGCCGTCGGAGCGCCTGGCTGGAGGCGGCTCGGGCTTGCGCTCGGCCCGCTTGAAGCCGAGCTTCAGCAGCTGGTCCTCGAGGGAGTCGCTCATCTAGTAGTGCGGCGGCGGCGGCTCGTCGCGCACATCGTGCGCGAGCGAGACCCGCATCGTGTCGAGCGCGCTGCGGACGTGCTCGAGCTCGGTGCGCAGCATGCGCAGCTCGCGATCGACGCCTGCGACGCTGCGATTGAGCGTCGCGAGCAGGTCGTCCTGGAACGCTACGCGGGTCTCGAGCTCGTCGAGTCTTGCAATCAGGGGGTCGGACACGGTCGTTCGGGCATGGAGGTCGGGTCGCGCGCGGCGCAGCGGAAATCCTACACGAGGAAAACCGCGATCGCGCTACGCCGGACGCTGCGACGCGAGCAGCTCGTCGAAGTACGCGATCGTGCGCGCGAGGCCGTCGGCGAGCGGCACCTGCGGCTCCCAGCCGAGCTTCGCCCGCGCGAGCGAGATGTCGGGCTGGCGCTGGGTCGGATCGTCCGGCGGCAACGGCCGGAACACCAGGGTCGAGCGCGAGCCCGTCATCGCGATGATCTGCTCGGCGAGCTGGCGGATCGTGAACTCGCCGGGATTGCCGAGGTTGACCGGTCCGGGAAAGTCCGGCGGCGTGTCGATGAACCGCACGAAGCCCTCGATCAGGTCGTCGACGTAGCAGAACGAGCGCGTCTGCTGCCCTTCGCCGTAGATCGTGATCGGATCGTTGCGCAGCGCCTGCACGATGAAGTTCGACACGACGCGCCCGTCGTTCGGATGCATGCGCGGGCCGTAGGTATTGAAGATCCGCGCGACCTTGATATCGAGGCCGTGCTGGCGGTGGTAGTCGAAGAACAGCGTCTCGGCGCAGCGCTTGCCCTCGTCGTAGCACGAGCGCGGTCCGATCGGATTGACGTTGCCCCAGTACGCCTCGGGCTGCGGGTGCACGTGCGGATCGCCGTAGACCTCGCTGGTCGAGGCCTGGAAGATGCGGCAGCGCAGGCGCTTGGCGAGGCCGAGCATGTTGATCGCGCCGTGCACCGACGTCTTCGTCGTCTGCACGGGGTCGTGCTGGTAATGGATCGGCGACGCCGGGCACGCGAGGTTCCAGATCTCGTCGGCCTCGATGTAGAGCGGGAACGTCACGTCGTGGCGCAGGAACTCGAAGCCCGGCTGCCCGAGCAGGTGCGCGATGTTGCGTTTCGTGCCGGTGAACAGGTTGTCGGCGCAGACGACCTCGTGGCCCTGCGCGAGCAGGCGCTCGCACAGATGCGAGCCGAGGAATCCCGCGCCGCCCGTCACGAGCACCCGCTTGATCGAATCGTAGCTGCGCATCGCGTGCTCCTCAGTCGACGACGGGGTGCGAAACCGAGCGACCGCGGCCGATTCCGTAATACGCGATCCCCGCCGCCTCGACCGCCTTCGGATCGTAGACGTTGCGGCCGTCGAAGATGACCGGCACAGCGAGCTCGGCGCGGATCCGCGCGAAGTCGGGGCTCCAGAATGCCTTCCACTCCGTCACGATGACGAGCGCGTCGGCGCCCTCGATCGCGGCGTATGGCGAGTCGCACAGCACGAAGTCGTCGCGCTCGCCGAACAGGCGCCGCGCCTCCTCGCGCGCGACCGGGTCGTGCGCGCGCACGCGCGCACCGGCTGCCCACAGGCGTTCCATCAGGACGCGCGCCGGCGCTTCGCGCATGTCGTCGGTGTTGGGCTTGAATGCGAGCCCCCACAACGCGAACGTGCGTCCCGCGAGCCCGCCGTGGAAATGCGACTCGATCAGCTCGAACAGCCGGTGCTTCTGTGTCGCGTTGACGGCTTCGACCGCCTCGAGGATGCGCGGCGTGTAGCCATGGTGGCGCGCGGTGCGATCGAGCGCCTGCACGTCCTTCGGGAAGCACGAGCCGCCGTAGCCCGCGCCGGGATAGATGAACGAGTAGCCGATGCGAGGATCCGAGCCGATGCCATGCCGGACCATCTCGACGTCGGCACCGACCCGCTCGGCGATGTTCGCGATCTCGTTCATGAAGCTGATCTTGGTCGCGAGCATCGCGTTCGCCGCGTACTTCGTCAGTTCCGCGGAGCGCACGTCCATCACGACGACGCGCTCGTGGTTGCGGTTGAACGGTGCGTAGAGCGCCTTGAGCACCTCGATCGCATGGGCGCCGGAAGCGCCGATCACGATGCGGTCGGGCCGCATGCAGTCCTTGACCGCGTCGCCTTCCTTGAGGAACTCCGGGTTCGAGACGACCTCGAACTCGAGGCGCAAGCCCCGCGTTTCGAGCTGCGCTGCCACCGCGTCGCGCACGCGGTCGGCCGTTCCGACCGGGACGGTCGACTTGTTGACGATGACCGCGTAGCGCGTGAGCTCTGCACCGATCGTGCGCGCGACGTCGAGCACGTGGCTCAGGTCGGCGCTGCCGTCCTCGTCGGGTGGCGTGCCGACCGCGATGAAGATGATCTGCGCGTGCGCGATCGCGGCGCTCGCGTCGGTCGTGAAGCGCAGCCTGCCGGCAGCGCGGTTCGCCGCGACGAGCTTCTCGAGGCCGGGCTCGAAGATCGGTACTACGCCCGCGTCGAGCTTGCGGATCTTGTCGAGGTCGACATCGACACAGACGACGTCGTTGCCGACCTCGGCGAGGCAGGTGCCGGTGACGAGCCCGACATAGCCGGTCCCGAAGATCGTGACGTGCATGCGCGTCCTGGTGCGGGAGCCGCATCGCTCGCGGCAGCCGCGAAGCTTAGCAAGGGTCGATCGCGCGGCTGTGTGCGCCCAAAAAGGAAACGCCGTCCGGAGACGGCGTTCCACCACGCATGGCGATGATGCTGGATCCCGGCTCGGCGCACATCCCTGTGCTGGCCGGGATGAGGTCATCCTGACCTCACTTGACGATTTCGAGGAGCTCGACTTCGAAGATCAGCGTCGCGTTCGGGCCGATCGGGCCCGGCGTGCCACGGTCGCCGTACGCGAGGTTCGCCGGAACGTAGAGCTTGTACTTGCTGCCGACCGGCATCAGCTGCAGCGCTTCGGTCCAGCCCGGGATCACGCCGTTCAAGCCGAACGTCGCGGGCTCGCCACGATCGATCGAGCTGTCGAACTTCGTGCCGTCGATCAGCGTGCCGACGTAGTGGACCTTGACCTGGTCGGTCGCGGCCGGCTTCGGGCCCTTGCCCTGGGTGAGCACTTCGTACTGCAGGCCCGAGGCAGTCGTCTTGACGCCGGCCTTCGACTTGTTCTTCGCAAGGAACGCCTCGCCCTCGGCCTTGTTCTTGCCGGCGGCTTCCTGCTGCTTCGCCTGCTGCGCGGCGGTCAGCTTCTGGATGAACGCCTGGCGCACGGTCTGCGCTTCCGTTTCGCTGAGGAGCAGCGTCTTGCCGCCGACGGCATCCTCGACGGCCTGCAGCACGATTGCGATCTCGACTTCGTCCTTGACCTGGGTCAGGCCCTTCGCCATGTCGAGGCCGACCATGTAGCTGATCTTCTCGCGCTCGGTCGTGAGCTTGTCGACCGCGCCGGCGGGAAGTGCAGTCGCAGCGATGCCGACGGCGACGGCCGCGGCGAGGGTGTTGCGCAGAACGCTATTCATTCGTGACTCCTGGGGGGGAACGGGATTCGGGCGCGGGCGGTCGCCCGGCGGATGCGGCAAAGGGCGGCATTCTCCCGGCGCGGGCGCCGCGACGCAAACGCCGGAGTGGGACGCCGGGCAGCGCGCGCAGTTCCCGAACGGTTACTTCGCCCTCACGCGCTGTTCAGCGCTACGGCTCGGTCATGGTCGCGGCGGCGACTCGACGAGCAGCTTCTCGATCAATGCGGCGAGCTCTGCGTCGTCGGGCTTCGTCTTGCTGCCGTAGCTCGCGACGACCTTGCCATTGCGGTCGACGACGTATTTGTGGAAGTTCCAGCCTGGGTACTCGCCGTCGGCCTGTGCCGCGAGCGCGTCGTAGAACGGCACGGCCGTGCCCTTCTTCACCGTGACCTTCTCGAACATCGGGAACTTCACCCCGTAGGTCAGCGTGCAGAAGTCCCTGATCTCGGCCTCGGTGCCCGGCTCCTGGCCCATGAAGTCGTTCGAAGGAAACCCGACGACGGAGAATCCCTTCGGCTCGTACTTCGAGTGGAGTGCTTCGAGGCCCTCGTATTGCGGCGTGAAGCCGCACTTGCTCGCGGTGTTGACGACGAGCAGGACCTTGCCGTCGAAGCGGTCGCACAACCGGACCTTGTCTTTCCCGGCGAGCGGGCGGAATTCGGCGTCCAGCAGGTCAGCGCAGCCGACCGCAACCGGAGAGACGAAGAGAAGATACGCAAGCAGGTATTTGAAATTCATCGGTTTAATCTCTGCGCAGTGTCTGGCTGTACGCGTCACGCTTTCTCAGTACGAAGGCGCGAACCGTGTCGTTGGTCCCGGTTGACAGGTCAAACTTCGGTGTTATAGTTCACTACATCACTAGTCTGATCGTGCACCGGAGAGAACCATGGCACCCCGTTATTCCATCACCCTGCTTTGCGCGCTGGCCGTCTTCACGATCGGTAGCGGCATCGGTGGGGTCACCGTCGCGGCCGATCGCTCGGCGCCGGTGGCGGAAGTCTACGCGGCCCGGATCGCGGATGTCGGGCAGCGCAGCGCGCTGCCCGTGCTGCCGACCGTCTACGTCACGGCATCGTCGCTCGCCGCGGACTCGGTCGCGCCGCGGCGCTCGGGCCGAAGCGTGATGCTCGACCGCGCGGTCGACCAGGCCGGCAGCCTGTTCGCGCAGGGCACGCGGCGCGTCGGGCTCGCGATGCCCTACTACGCGTTCGGCGCCGCCTCGCGAGGGACCGAGTGACATGACCGTCACGTGGAACGACAACACTCCGATCTATCGCCAGCTGCGCGACCGCGTCGTCGCGATGATCCTCGACGGCGTGCTGAAGCCGGGCGACGCCCTGCCCTCGGTGCGCCAGGTCGCGGCCGATTTCCAGCTGAATCCGATCACCGTGTCGAAGGCCTATCAGGAACTCGTGGACGAACAACTCGTGGAAAAACGCCGGGGGCTTGGAATGTACGTGAACGAAGGTGCGCGACAGATGCTGCTGAAGTCGGAACGCGAGCGTTTCCTGCGCGAGGAATGGCCGCTGCTGCGCGCGCGGCTCGATCGCCTCGGCCTCGACGTGGGCGAGCTGCTCGCAGTGCCGGCGCGCCATGGGGACGAGTCATGAGCGCGGTCATCAAGGCGCGCAACCTCTCGAAGCGTTACGGCTCGTCGGTCGCACTCGACGGCATCAGCTTCGAAATCCCGTCGGGGCGCATCGTCGGGCTGATCGGTCCGAACGGCGCCGGCAAGACGACGGCGATGAAGGCGATCCTCGGCCTCACCGATTTCGACGGTGAGCTGACGGTGCTCGGGCTCGATCCGCGCACGCAGCGGCACGCGCTGATGCAGGACGTCTGCTTCATCGCCGACGTCGCGGTGCTGCCACGCTGGATCCGCGTGCACGAGGTCGTCGATTTCGTCGAGGGCATCCACCCGCGCTTCTCGCGGCAGAAGTGCGAGGCGTTCCTCGCGCGCACCAAGATCAAGCGCACCTCGAGGGTCAAGGAGCTCTCGAAGGGCATGGTCGTCCAGCTGCACCTCGCGCTCGTGATGTCGATCGACGCGAAGGTGCTCGTGCTCGACGAGCCGACGCTCGGCCTCGACATCCTGTTCCGCAAGGATTTCTACCAGAACCTCCTCAACGACTACTTCGACCACGAGAAGACGATCGTCGTGACGACGCACCAGGTCGAGGAGATCGAGCACATCCTCACCGACCTCATCTTCATCCAGGACGGAAAGATCGCGCTGTCGGCGACGATGGACGACGTCGGCGAGCGCTTCATCGAAGTGCTCGTCGCGCCCGAGAAGCGCGAGCAGGCGATCACCCTGAAACCGCTGCACGAGCGCCAGGTGTTCGGCAAGAGCATCTTCCTGTTCGACGGCGCGCGTCGCGACGAGCTCGCCGCGCTCGGCGAGCTGCACAAACCCAGCGTGGCCGACATCTTCGTCGCCACCATGAAGAACGGAGCTGCGGCATGAACCGCTTTGGGTTGTTGTTGAAGCGCGAGTACTGGGAACACCGCGGTGGCCTGTTCTGGGCGCCGCTCTGGGCCTCCGGCGTGCTGCTGACGCTGCTCGTCGCGATGATGGGCCTGGCGATGTACCACACTTCCGGAAATGCCAACGGCAAGTTCCACTTCGGAATGCCGCTCAAGTTGCTGTTGTCAAAGATTCCTGCCGACGAGATGTCGAAGGCAGGCATGGTCCTCGATACGTTCCTCTCCGGATTCTGGCTGATCCTCCAGATCGTGCTGTTCTTCGTCCTGTTCTTCTATCTGATCGGTGCCCTCTACGACGATCGCCGCGACCGGAGCATCCTGTTCTGGAAGTCGCTGCCGATCTCGGACTCGCAAACGGTGCTGTCGAAGGTGCTGATGGCCGCGGTGGTTGCGCCGCTCCTGGCTTGGGCGATCGCCGTGGTGCTGCAGGTCGGCGTTCTCCTTCTGCTCACGGCGTTTGCGGCCATGAACGGCGTAAGTGCGACGACCATGCTTTGGGGGCCCGCCGAGCCACTCGCGCTGTGGACGAAGATGTTGCTGGTCGTCCCGGTCAACGCGATCTGGGCGCTGCCCGCGATCGGCTGGCTGTTGCTCGTGTCGAGCTTCGCGAAGTCGAAACCATTCCTGTGGGCCGTCGCGCTGCCGATCGCGGTCGGCGTCGTGATCGCGATCTTCGAGCTCCTCGAGACGATCGGCGCGCCGGACTCGTGGTACTGGCAGCACATCGCGGGCCGCATCCTCTTCAGCCTCGTGCCCGGCAGCTGGATATGGACAGCCGACGAGCAGCTCATCGCCCGGTTCGACAAGAACGGCCCGGTCGAGATCCTCGACGGGGAGCTGATCGGATCGGTGCTGATGTCGCCGTCGATGTGGATCGGCGCGGTCGCGGGCGTCGCGATGATCGCGGGCTCGGTCTGGTTCCGTCGGCAGCGCGAGCTCGCGGACTGATCGACGTTTCCGCGCAGTGAAAAGAAAACGCCGCCCGATGGGCGGCGTTTTCATTCGCTGTCACGCGTCCGACGTCAGTCGGGGATGTCCGACAACACCTTGTACTTGTTGTTGCCGTCGCGGATCAGCTCGCGGCGCCCGAGGTTGATCTTCCCCGCGAGCCAGTATCGATCGAGCTGCTTGCCCTCGAGCCGCACGACGACGACGAGCCTGTCGCCGAGGTAGAGCACGTCCTTCTGCTCGAGCTCGGCCGGCGCGAGCGTCTGCGTGATCGGCTTGCCACCGTTGTACCGGCGTTCGAGCGACTGGCGCTCCGACGCCGCGCTCGCGGGATCCTCGGCGGTGAACTCGTCGGTGTCGGCCGCGCGCGTCGCGCGCAACACGACGTTGTCCCGGTCGCGGATGCGCTGCATGACCTGGTAGCGGTCGCCCGCGAGCTCCTTCAGCTCGACCCGCTTGAGCTCGAGATCGCCGTCGAGCCAGAACAGCTCGTTGCGCAGGCTGCCGCGCCGCAACACCGCGCGCACCGGGCCTTCCACGTAGACAACGTCATTGGGCTCGAGCTCGGTCTGCACGATCGTCGCCGACACGGGCTCGCCGGCGTTGAGGCTCTGCTCCAGGCGGCGTCGCAACGACGCGATCTCGGCATCGGCCGAGCGCGTCGTCGCGGCCGGGGTCGGCATGGCGCCCGCGGGCGGGGTCGCAACCGGCGCGGCCGGTGCGCGTGACGCCGCCGGTGCGACTGCGGGCGCGGGCGCGGGTGTCGCGGCAGCCGGAAGGGCCGGCGGCGGTGGGACCGGCACCGGCGCGGGTGCGACGGGCGATGACTGCGGCGCGGGCGTCGGCGCGGGACGCGGCGCCGCTGCCGGTGGCGGGCTCGCCCTCGGTCCTGCGGGACGCGCGGGCGGTTCGGCCGCCGGCACGGGAACGGGGCGCGATTCGACTGCAGGCTTCGGCACGGGCTTCGGCAGTTCGGGTGCCGGACGTACCGCCGGGGCCGGAACCGGGGTCGGAGCGGGCGGCGCGACAGGCGCAGCCGCTGGCGCGGGTTCCACCGCGGGAGCGGGCTCAACCGCGGCAGGTGTCGCCGGCGCGGGCGCTTCGCCGCGCACCATGACGCTTTCGGCAAACGAGTCGCGCAGGTCGACTTCGACGTCCGGCGCGACCTTGCGGATCTGCTCGAGCACCATGTCGTGCCAGTACTCGGGCGCGCTGATCACGAGCTTGCGGCCGCTCGCCTTCGCTTCGCGCGCGGCGGCCTGCAGCGTTTCGTCCGCGTTGCCTGAAAGCAGCTCGGGGCCGGTCACGTCGGCGCTCTGGCCGAACGCGAGCGTGCTCCAGAGCACGGATACCAGTACGACACGTCTCATTGCGACTTGCTCCTGCGGGATCGGTGCGGCTGCGCGCCGCCGGGAACGCAAACTGGAACGGAACGCGCGACCGGTACTGTCGCGGTGGCCAGGGAACACCTAGGACGCACTGCGAGGACGCGCGACGGCGCGCGCGCGTCGCGCGCGCTTCAGCCGCCCCCCGAGGTCGGGCCGCCCGACTGGATGCCGCCCCGCGTCAGCGCCATCGGATCGAGGTACCGCTCGAGCTCCTCCTTCGACAGGCCCGTCGTCTCCATCGCGACATCGAGGATCGGCCGGTTTTCCTTGTACGCCTGCTTCGCGGTCGCGGCACCCTTCTCGTAGCCGATCACGGGATTGAGCGCCGTGACGAGGATCGGGTTGCGGTTGAGGGCCGCGGCGATCCGGTCGGTGCGCACCTTGAAGCCGGCAATCGCGGTATCGGCGAGCTGTCGCGAAACGTTCGCGAGCAGCGTGGTCGACTGCAGCAGGTTGTACGCGATCACCGGCAGCATGACGTTGAGCTGGAAGTTGCCGGACTGGCCCGCGATCGTGATCGTGACGTCGTTGCCGATCACCTGCGCACAGACCATCGCCGTCGCCTCGGGGATCACCGGGTTGACCTTGCCGGGCATGATCGACGAACCGGGCTGCAGCGCCGGCAGCTCGATCTCCGCGAGGCCCGCGAGCGGGCCCGAATTCATCCAGCGCAGGTCGTTTGCGATCTTCATCAGCGCGCATGCGTAAGTGCGCAACTGGCCCGAGAGCTCCACCGCGGAATCCTGCGCCGAGATGTTCTCGTAGAAATTGTCGCCGGACTCGAACGGGAATCCGGTCGTTCGCGTCAGCGCCTGCGCGACGCCGGCGCCGAAGCGTGCATCGGCATTGATCCCGGTGCCGACCGCCGTGCCCCCGAGCGGCAGCCGGCGCAGTCGCGTCAACGCGCTCTCGATGCGCTCGATCGCGGTGCGTACCTGCGCCGCCCAGCCCGAGAGCTCCTGCCCGAACGTGACCGGCATCGCGTCCATGAGGTGCGTACGCCCGGTCTTCGGCACGCCTGCGAGCTCCGCGGCGCGGCGGTCGATCGTCGCCTTGAGGTGCTCGAGCGCCGGCAGCAGCGACTCGTGCACCGCGAGGCACGCCGACACCTGGATCGCGGTCGGGATCACGTCGTTCGACGACTGCCCCATGTTGACGTGGTCGTTCGCGTTGAGCTTCTGCCCCGCGTCGTTGCAGACGCGCGCGATGACCTCGTTCGCGTTCATGTTCGAGCTCGTGCCCGAGCCGGTCTGGAAAACATCGATCGGAAACTGGCCATCGAGCTCGCCTTGCGCGACCTTCGCGGCTGCTTCGCGGATCGACGCGGCGAACGCGCCGTCGAGGTGGCCGAGCGTCGAATTGACCTCTGCCGCGGCCGACTTGATGAGCCCGACGGCGCGGATGAACTCGCGCGGCATCGTCAGCCCCGAGATCGGGAAGTTCTCGACTGCGCGCTGCGTCTGCGCGCCGTAGAGCGCGTTCGCCGGCACCTTGAGCTCGCCCATGCTGTCGCGCTCGATGCGGAATTCGCTCATGTCGAAGCTCCTCGGTCGGGACGGAGATTATAGGGACGGTCTTCGGCCGTGCGTCCCCACTGCCGTCATTCCCGCGAAAGCGGGAATCCATTTTCGTCGATTGACCAATGGATTCCCGCTTTCGCGGGAATGACGAACGGGGGGGGGGTTGGCGTGCCCGCGCATCAGTCCTCCAGCCTGCTCTACTATGCGCGCGCATGCCGAACGACCCCCTGCTCGCCCTTTCCCCGCTCGACGGTCGCTACGCCGCGAAGGCCGCCGCGCTCGCACCGATCTTCAGCGAGTCGGGGCTGATGCGCCGCCGCGTCCTGATCGAGGCCGAGTGGCTGATCGCACTCGCCGACGAGCCCTCGATCACCGAGGTGCCGCGCATGACCGACGGCTCGCGGCGCCTGCTGCGCGAACTCGCAACGGGGTTCTCGCTCGCCGACGCGCAGCGCGTCAAGGCGATCGAGGGCGAGACCAACCACGACGTCAAGGCGATCGAGTACTTCATCAAGGAGAAGCTGCGCGGCGAGCCCGATCTTGCGCCGCTGCTCGAGTTCGTGCATTTCGCGTGCACTTCCGAGGACGTCAACAACCTCGCCTACGCGCTGATGCTGCGCGATGCGCGTGAGGCGGCGCTGCTGCCGGCGCTCGATGCGACGATCGCCGCGTTGCGTGCGCTCGCGCACGCGTATGCCGCCGTGCCGATGCTGTCGCGCACGCACGGCCAGACCGCGTCGCCGACGACGCTCGGCAAGGAGGCCGCGAACGTCGTCGCGCGCCTCGTGCGGCAGCGCGACCAGATCGCCCGCGTCGAGCTGCTCGGCAAGATCAACGGCGCCGTCGGCAACTTCAATGCGCACGTCGTCGCCTATCCCGAGGTCGACTGGCCTGCGTTCACGACCCGCTTCGTCGCGTCGCTCGGGCTCGTGCCGAATCCGTACACGACGCAGATCGAGCCGCACGATTTCGTCGCGGAGCTGTGCGACGCGATGCGGCGCGCGAACGTCGTGCTGATCGATTTCTGCCGCGATGCGTGGAGCTACATCTCGCTCGGCTACTTCCGCCAGGCGACGCGCGAGGGCGAAGTCGGCTCCTCGACGATGCCGCACAAGGTCAATCCGATCGACTTCGAGAATGCCGAGGGCAATTTCGGCATCGCGAATGCGCTGTTCGGGCATTTCTCCGAAAAGCTGCCGATCTCGCGCTTCCAGCGCGACTTGAGCGACTCGACCGTATTGCGCTCGCTCGGCACCGCGTTCGGGCACGCGCACATCGCGTTCGATGCGCTGAAGCGCGGCCTTTCGAAGATCGAGGTCGACCGCGACCGCATCGCGCGCGAGCTCGAGGGCAGCGCCGAGGTCCTCGCCGAAGCAGTGCAGACGGTCATGCGCCGATATGGCCTGCCGGAGCCGTACGAGCAGCTCAAGGCCCTGACCCGCGGCCGCGGCATCACGCAGGCGACGCTGACCGAATTCATCCGTGCGCTCGAGCTGCCCGATGATGCCCGGCAACGCCTGCTCGCGCTGACGCCGGCGACCTACACCGGGCTCGCCGAGCAGCTCGCGAAAGCCGTCTGATGCCGGCGCCGCGGCCACGCGGGCGGTCGAGCACGCCGTCGCGCGGGCTGCGCATCAAGCGCTCGTTGCCGATCGAGATCGACGCTTCGGGAAAGCCGCCGCTCGGCATGTCGCCGGCGCGCTTCCTGCGGTCGTACTGGCAGAAGCGCCCGCTGCTCGTGCGCGGCGCGTTCGCGCGATTCGAGTCGCCGGTATCGCCCGACGAGCTCGCGGGGCTTGCGTGCGAGCCGGTCGCGAGCTCGCGGCTCGTCGTGCACGATCCGCGCCGCGATCGTTACGCGCTCGAGCACGGACCGTTCGAGGAGGCGCGCTTCGCAACCCTGCCTAAGAATGGCTGGAGCCTGCTCGTGCAGGATTGCGACAAGCTCCTCGCGGAAGTCGATGCGATCCTCGCGCACTTCCGCTTCGTTCCGGACTGGCGCGTCGACGACGTCATGATCAGCTACGCGACCGACGGCGGCTCTGTCGGCGCGCACGTCGACCGCTACGACGTGTTCCTGCTGCAGGCAACCGGCCGCCGTCGCTGGCGGATCGCGACGTCGCCCGATGCGCCGACGGCGTTTCGCGACGACAGCGAGCTGAAGCTGCTGCGCCGCTTCGAGCCCGACCACGACTGGGTGCTCGAGCCCGGCGACATGCTGTACCTGCCGCCCGGCATCCCGCACCACGGGATCGCCGTCGGGGAGTGCACGACCTGGTCGATCGGCATGCGCGCGCCGTCGCTCGCCGAGATGCTCGTCGATTACGCGGAGTACGTCGCCGAACGCACCGACGATGCGCAGCGCTACGCCGATCCGGCGCTCGCGCCGCCACGCGACCCGTCGCGGATCGGCGACGACGCGCTCGCGCGCGTGATGCGCGCGCTGCGCTCGGGATACGCGCTCGATCGCGCGACGGTCGCTGCGTGGTTCGCCGGTTTCATCACGCGCTACCGCAGCGCGCACGCCGTCGCACCGGCCGAGCAGTCGACGAGCGCGGCCGGGCTCGCGCGACTGCTCGCTCGCGGGGCGCGGCTGCATCGCTCGCCCTGGAGCCGGCTCGCGACGCAGCGCGACGGCACGCATACGCACGTGGTGCTGGCAGGTGACGCGTACCGGACCAGCGCGCGGCTCGCGCGCGTGCTCGGCGCGGCGAAGCGGTACGATCGCAGCGCCCTCGCCGACGCCTCCGCGGCCGATCTCGCCGCGCTCGCGGCGATGGTCGACGCTGGCCACCTGGTGATCGAACGTGATTGACGAATCGTTCCGCGTCGAGATCGCGAGCTGGGAGCGGGACCGCGAGCAGCTTCGCGCGGTGCGCGAGTCCGTGTTCATCGTCGAGCAGCGCGTGCGCGAGGACGAGGAATGGGACGCGCTCGACGCAAACTCGGTGCACGCGCTCGCGCGTGCGGGCGACGGCACGCCGATCGGCACCGGCCGGCTGACGCCCGAGCGGATGATCGGCCGCATGGCGGTACTGAAGGACTGGCGCGGCCGCGGCGTCGGCGACGCGATCCTGCGCACGCTGCTCGAGCAGGCGCGCTCGCGCGGCTGGCGCGAGCTCGAGCTCCACTCGCAGACCCACGCGATCGAGTTCTACCAGCGTCACGGCTTCGCGCGCGAGGGCGACGAGTTCGAGGAAGCCGGCGTCGCGCATTTCACGATGCGCGCGCAGCTCGAGCCGGCCGAGGGCCGGCCCGCGACCGCGTTGCCGGCGGTGCCCGACAGCGAGCCGCTCGGCGCGGCGACCGCGCTCGAGGCGCAGGCCTGCATCGACCGGATCGCGCGCGATGCGCGCCATCACCTGTGGATCTACTCGCGCAACCTCGATCGCGCCCTGCTCGACCGCGAAGCGTTCATCGACCAGGTCAGGCGGCTGTCGCTGTCGGGCCGCGGCGCCGGCGTGCGCATCCTGCTGCACGAGCCCGCAACGGCGGTGCGCGACGGGCACCGGCTGCTGCACTTCGCCGCGCGCCTGTCGAGCTACGTGCAGCTGCGCAAGCCCGTTGCGGACCAGGATCGCCACCACCCCGCCGCGTTCGTCCTGAACGACGTCGGCGGATACTTCCATCGCACGCTCGCGAGCCGCTTCGACGGCGAAGGCAATAGGCACGGGCCGGGCCGGCATCGCCAGTTGCTCGAATTCTTCAACCAGGTCTGGGAGCGCGGCGAGGAAGATCCCGA
Organism: Candidatus Saccharimonadia bacterium; assembly: GCA_035536495.1. Classification (GTDB taxonomy): domain Bacteria; phylum Pseudomonadota; class Gammaproteobacteria; order Xanthomonadales; family Ahniellaceae; genus DATLNY01. Next base: position 17,395 of record DATLNY010000478.1, read on the forward strand.
GTTGCGTCGCATGGCGATCTAGCCGCGGGGCGCGCGCCGGCGAAGGCGCGCTTGTCCGCGAACACCATCTGCACGATAATCCGCGCCCCCTTGGTGCTGCGCCGCAGCAGCCGAAAAACCTTTTCGGTGCAAGGCGTTGCGTCCCCGAACGGATACGGTAGTGGCTTCGCTCATCGAGCAGTTCGCGGCGTCTTCCCATCTTTCCGGCGGCAATGCCGCGTTCGTCGAGGCGTTGTACGAGCGCTTCCTCGTCGATCCCGCGACGGTCGATCCGGCCTGGCGCGCGTATTTCGAATCGTTGCGCGGCCGCGATGCGGGCGACGTCCCGCACGGGCCGATCGTCGAGGCCGTCGCGCGCAGCGCGCGCAGCAACGGCCACGCGAGCGCCGCGCTCGGCGCACCGGCCGATTCGGTCCAGGCGCAGAAGCAGGCCGGCGTGCTGCGGCTCGTCACGGCGTATCGCGCGCGCGGCCACCTCGGCGCGAAGCTCGACCCGCTCGGGCTCGCACCGCGACCCGCCGCGCCGGACCTCGAGCCGAGCTTCCACGGCCTCGGCGGCGCGGACCTCCAGGCCGAATTCGCGACGGGATCGCTCTCTGCACCGGCGCGGATGAAGCTCGCCGACATCATCTCGCTGCTGAAGCGCACGTACGCGGACACGATCGGCGCGGAGTTCATGCACATCGCCGACGGCGAGCAGCGACGCTGGATGCACGAGCGGCTCGAGCGCCACGCCGGCAATTTCGGCTTCGACGCCGCCGAGAAACGCCGCACGCTGCTCAAGCTCACGCAGGCCGAAGGCCTCGAACGCTACCTCCATACGAAGTACGTCGGCCAGAAGCGTTTCTCGCTCGAGGGCGGCGACGCGCTGATCCCGCTGATGGACGACGTCATCCGCCGCGCCGGCGGCGACGGCGTGCGCGAGATCGTCATCGGCATGGCGCACCGCGGCCGGCTCAACGTGCTCGTCAACACGCTCGGCAAGCCGTCCGCGCAGCTGTTCGCCGAGTTCGAAGGCAAGCACGACGACGAGTCCGATCCCGCACACTCGGGCGACGTCAAGTACCACATGGGATTCTCGTCCGACGTCGCGACGCCGGGCGGCCCGGTGCACCTCGCGCTCGGCTTCAACCCGTCACACCTCGAGATCATCGACCCCGTCGTCGCGGGCTCGGTGCGCGCGCGCCAGAATCGCCGCGACGACCGCGAACGCTCGCAGGTGATGCCGGTGCTGATCCACGGCGACGCCGCGTTCGCGGGACAGGGTGTCGTGATGGAGCTGTTCCAGATGTCGCAGGCGCGCGGCTTCGCGGTCGGCGGCACCGTCCACGTCGTCGTCAACAACCAGGTCGGCTTCACGATCAGCCGGCCCGACGACGCGCGCTCGACGCTCTACTGCACCGACGTCGCGAAGATGCTCGGCACGCCGGTCCTGCATGTCAACGGCGACGATGCCGAGGCCGTGCGCTTCTGCGCGCAGATCGCCTACGACTTCCGTGCACGCTTCAAGCGCGACGTCGTCATCGACCTCGTCTGCTACCGCCGCCACGGCCACAACGAGGCCGACGAGCCCGCGGCGACCCAGCCGGTCATGTACCAGGTCATCCGCGCGCACCGTACGCCGCGCGAGCGCTACGCCGAACGGCTCGCTTCCGAGGGCGTCGTTGTGGCCGACGAGGCGCAGGCGATGGTCGATGCGTACCGCGCGACGCTCGAGCAGGGCGGCACGACGACTGAGCTCGCGCAGTCGCACCCCGTCGCGGCCGTCGACTGGTCGCGCCATCTCCATGCGCCGCACGACCCCGTCGGTAACACCGCGCTGCCCCGCGCGAAGCTCGACGCGCTCGCCGCGAAGATCGTCGCCGTGCCGGCCGGGTTCGTCCTGCAGTCGCGCGTCGCGAAGGTCTACGAGGACCGCGCGAGGATGATGCGCGGCGAGCTCGCGCTCGACTGGGGCTATGCCGAGAACCTCGCGTACGCATCCCTGCTCGCCGAGGGACACAAGCTGCGGCTCGTCGGGCAGGACACGGGCCGCGGCACGTTCTTCCATCGCCATGCCGTGCTGCACGACCAGAAGACCGGCAGGACGCACATCCCGTTGTGCGATGTCGCGCCGGACGACCGCGCGGTCTGGATCGTCGACTCGCTCCTGTCCGAGGAAGCGGTGATGGCGTTCGAGTACGGCTACTCGACCACCGACCCGCAGACGCTCGTGATCTGGGAAGCGCAGTTCGGCGACTTCGCCAACGGCGCGCAGGTCGTCATCGACCAGTTCATCTCGAGCGGCGAGGCCAAATGGGGCCGGCTGTCGGGGCTGACGCTGCTGCTGCCGCACGGCTACGAGGGCCAGGGTCCGGAGCACAGCTCGGCGCGCCTCGAGCGCTTCCTGCAGCTTTGCGCGCTCAACAACATGCAGGTCTGCTATCCGACGACACCGGCGCAGATGTTCCACATGCTGCGGCGCCAGATGGTGCGCGACCTGCGCAAGCCGCTCGTCGTGATGTCGCCGAAATCGATGCTGCGCCACAAGCTCTCGACGTCGACGCTCGACGATCTCGCGGGCGGTAGCTTCCAGCTCATGATCCCCGACACGACGTCGAAGGATCCGAAGAAGACGCAGCGCGTCGTGCTGTGCTCGGGCAAGGTCTATTACGACCTCGTCGAGGACGCGGCGAAGCGCAAGGTGACGGACGTTGCGATCGTGCGGGTCGAGCAGCTGTTCCCGTTCCCGCGCAGCGAGGTCCGTGCCGAGCTCGCGCGGCACGCATCGGCGAAGCAGATCGTCTGGTGCCAGGAAGAGCCGCAGAACCAAGGCGCGTGGTACCAGATCCAGCACCACCTCCAGAACAGCCTCGTCGACAAGCAGAAGCTCTATTACGCCGGGCGCCCGCGGTCGCCGGCGCCGGCCTGCGGGCACCATTCGACGCACGTCGTCGAGCAGGCGGGCCTGGTCGAATACGCGCTCGTCGCCAGGTTGAACGGCGAAGCCCACCCCGACTGAATGCGGCACCGGATGAAAAGGAACGAGACATGTCGATCGAAGTGAAGGTGCCCGTACTGCCGGAATCGGTCAGCGACGCGACGATCGCGAGCTGGCACAAGAAGCCCGGCGACACGGTCAGGCGCGACGAGAACCTCGTCGATCTAGAGACCGACAAGGTCGTGCTCGAAGTCCCCGCGCCCGCGGACGGCGTGCTGAAGCAGATCGTGAAGGAAACCGGCGCGACCGTCGGCTCGCAGGAAATCATCGCGATCATCGAGGAAGGCGCCGCTGCGGCAGCGCCCGCGTCCTCGGCGTCCGCGCAGCCTGCGAAACCCCCCGTAGGAGGGGCCTCAGCCCCGACCCCAGCATCCCAGCCTGCCGCGCCTGCCCCAGCAAAGGCCCCCGCTGCACCCACCGCGACCGGGCTCTCGCCCGCCGCGCGCCGCGTCGCCGAAGAACAGAAGATCGATCCGTCGCAGGTGCAGGGCACCGGACGCGGGGGACAGGTCACGAAGGAAGACCTCGTCAAGCACGCAACCGCACCGCCGGCGCCAGCGGGTCGCGCGCCGGAGTCGAGTGCAGCGCCCGCTCCGCCGATCCGTCCGCTCGCCGCGTCGGGCCCGCGTGGCGACGAGCGCGTGCCGATGACGCGCATGCGCGCGCGCATCGCCGAACGGATGATGCAGGCGAAGAACTCGATCGCGATGCTGACCTCGTTCAACGAGGTGAACCTCAGGCACGTCATGGCGATGCGCAAGGAGCTCGGCGAAGGCTTCTTAAAGTCGCACGGCATCAAGCTCGGCTTCATGAGCTTCTTCGTCAGGGCCGCGGCGGATGCGCTCAAGCGCCATCCCGTCGTCAACGCGTCGGTCGACGGCAACGACATCGTCTACCACCAGTATTGCGACATCTCGATCGCCGTCTCGACCGAGCGCGGGCTCGTGACGCCCGTGCTGCGCAACGCCGAATCGATGAGCTTCGCGGACGTCGAGCGCGCGATCGAGGATTACGCGACGAAGGCGCGCGAGGGCGGGCTCGCGATCGAGGACCTCCAGGGCGGGACGTTCACGATCACGAACGGCGGCGTGTTCGGCTCGCTGTTCTCGACGCCGATCGTCAACCCGCCGCAGTCGGCGATCCTCGGCATGCACACGATCAAGGAACGCGCGATCGTCGAGAACGGCGCGGTCGTCGCCGCGCCGATGATGTACCTCGCGTTGTCGTACGACCACCGCATCGTCGACGGCAAGGACGCGGTGACGTTCCTCGTCGACATCAAGAACCAGCTCGAGAATCCGCACCGGATGCTGCTCGGGCTCTGAGGAACCAGACCAGATGGAACAGTTCGACGTAGTGGTGATCGGCGCCGGGCCCGCGGGCTACGTCGCCGCGATCCGTGCGGCCCAGCTCGGCCTCAGGACCGCCTGCATCGACGATTTCGCCGGCAAGGACGGCAAGGCGGCGCTCGGCGGCACGTGCCTCAACGTCGGCTGCATCCCGTCGAAGGCGCTGCTCGACTCGTCGAAGCAGTTCCACAACCTCACGCACAACTTCGCCGACCACGGCATCAGCGCATTGAAGCCCACGATGGATATCGCGACGATGGTCGGCCGCAAGGACCGCATCGTGAAGCAGTTCACCGGCGGCATCGCGATGCTGTTCAAGCAGAACAAGGTCACGCCGTACTTCGGCCGCGGCCGGCTGCTCGCCGGTCGCAAGGTCGAGATCACCGCCCCCGACGGCTCGAAGTCGTCGATCTCGGGCACGAACGTGATCCTCGCGACCGGCTCGGTGCCGATCGAGCTGCCGTTCGCGAAGTTCGACGGCACGCGCATCGTCGACAACGCGGGCGCGCTCGATTTCGACGCGGTGCCGAAGCGGCTCGGCGTGATCGGCGCGGGCGTCATCGGGCTCGAGCTCGGCAGCGTCTGGAAGCGGCTCGGCTCGGAAGTCACCGTGCTCGAAGCGCTGCCGGATTTCCTCGCGGCCGCCGACACCGACGTCGCGAAGCTCGCCGCGCGCGAGTTCAAGAAGCAGGGGCTCGACATCCGCCTCGGTGCGAAGGTCACGAAGGTCGACGCGAAGAAGTCCGAGCTCACCGTCACGTTCACCGACCCGAAAGGCGAGCAGTCGATCGCGGTCGACAGGCTGCTCGTCGCAGTCGGGCGCCGCGCCGCGTCGAAGGACGTCGTCGCCGCCGATACCGGCGTGAAGCTCGACGAGCGCGGGCGTTTCGTCGTCGACGAGCATTGCTGGACCGGCGTCGAGGGCGTCTGGGCCGTCGGCGACTGCGTGCGCGGCCCGATGCTCGCGCACAAGGGCTCCGAGGAGGGCATTGCGGTCGCCGAGATCATCGCGGGGAAGCCCGGCCACGTGAACCTCGAAACGGTGCCCTGGGTCATCTACACCGAACCGGAGATCGCCTGGGTCGGGAAGACCGAAGCGGAGTGCAAGGACGCCGGCATCCCGTACCGCATCGGCACGTTCCCGTTCGCGGCGATCGGGCGCGCGGTCGCGATGAACGAAACCGCCGGCATGGTGAAGGTCGTCGCGCACGCCGAGACCGACCGCCTGCTCGGTGTACACATGGTCGGGCCGCTCGTCAGCGAGCTCATCGCCGAAGCCGTCGTCACGATGGAATTCCACGGCTCGGCCGAGGATCTCGCGCGAATCTGCCACGCGCACCCGACCCTGTCCGAAGCGGTCCACGAAGCCGCGTTGTCCGTCGACAAGCGCGCGATCCACAAGGCCAATTGAGGTCAGGACGACCTCACCCCGGACAGCACATGGATGTGCGTTGATCCGGGGTCCAGGTCAGGACGACCTCACCCCGGACAGCACATGGATGTGCGTTGATCCGGGGTCCAGTGCCTCGAGGCGCTGGGTCCCGGCCTGCGCCGGGATGACGGACGGGA
>DATLNY010000479.1:0-2829 GCA_035536495.1 Candidatus Saccharimonadia bacterium
GAGCCGCAGCAGCTCGCGGTCCGGCGCGAACCAGCGCACGAGCGCATCGGACGCCTGCGCGGTGACGGTGCGATCCTCGCGGCGGCCGCGCGCGTAGTCGCGCAGCACGTCGTCGTCGCCGGGATCGATCGCGCGATCGGCAAGCGCGTCCGCGAGCGCTAGCACGTCCCGCAAGCCGAGGTTGAAGCCCTGCGCACCGATCGGATGCAGCGTCTGCGCGGCGTTGCCGACGACGACCGCGCGCGGCGCGACCAGCGACTGCGCGACGAGCTGCCGCAGCGGCCACGCCTGCCGACGCCCGACGCGCCGCAGGCGGCCGAGCGGCGCCGCCGCGCGTGCGCCGGCCTCGGCGAGGAACGCGGCATCGTCGAGCGCGAGCACGCGCGCGGCGTCGTCACTCGCGACTGTCCAGACGAGCCCCGCGCGATCCTGCGCGAGCGGCAGCAGCGCGACCGGGCCGGTGTCGGTGAAGCGCTCGTAGGCCGTGCCATCGTGCGGGCGTTCCGGTACGACGGTCGAAACGATCGCGGTCTGCGCATAGTCGCGCCGCTCCGCGCCGATGCCGAGTGCTTCGCGCACGAACGAATCCGTGCCGTCGGCCGCGACGACGAGGCGCGCTTCGATCGTGCGTTGCCCGCCGCTCAGCTCGAGATGCAGCTGTAGGAGGGGCCTCAGCCGCGACGCCTCGGTCGCTTCGAGCGCCGCGCCGTCGGGGCTGAGGCCCCTCCTGCACTCGACACGAGCGACCCTGGCCGGCGCCAGCCGATCGAGGTTCTGCAGCGCTGCAAGCCGCGCCTCGAGCGCGGCGCCGAGCGCTCGTGCCGGCACGGTATGCCCGAGCGATTCGAGCGCGTAATCCGCCGCGCGGATCCGCACCGCACCGAAATCGCCGCGACTCGTCACGTGGACACGCCGGATCGGATGCGCTTCCGCCGCGATGTGGCCCCACACGCCGATCGAATCGAGCGCCTGCACGCTGCGGCGCGAGAGCGCAAGATTGCGCTCGTCCCAGGCCGGTTGACCCGGCTGCGGCATTTGCGCCTCGACCTGCGCGACGCGCCAGCCGAGCGGCGCGAGCGCGCAGGCGAGGCTCGAGCCGACCAGCCCGCCGCCGACGATCGCGATGTCGTACCGATCCATCCACGCGATTCTACGGGGGCGGCGCGGCCAGGGCTTTCGCCCGTTCCACTACAATGCCCCCCTTGTCCTCGCTGCACCGCTCGGAGCCCCCATGGATTTCCGCAACGAACGCGCTTCGCGCCTGCTGCTGATCGTCGGCCTCGTCGTCGCCGCGGCGCTCTCGCGCCTGATCCCGCATCCGCCCAACTTCAGCCCGATCGAGGCGACCGCGCTGTTTGCCGGCGCGGTGTTCCTCGACCGCCGGCTCGCGCTGCTCGTGCCGATCGCGGCGATGCTGCTGTCGGATTTCTTCCTCGGCTTCCACGGCGGCATGCCGGTCGTCTACGGCTGCATCGCGCTGATCGCGTGGTTCGGGCGCGGTCTAGCTACGAAGCGCTCGCCGCTGCGCATCGCGGCGTACGGCTTCGCGGGCGCGGTGTTCTTCTTCGTAGCGACTAACCTGTTCGTCTGGCTCGGCTCGGGCATGTATCCGCTGAGCGCTGCTGGCCTCGTCGCGTGCTTCACGCTCGCGCTGCCGTTCTTCGCGAACCAGCTCGCCGGCGTCGCGTTCTATTCGGTCGTGCTGTTCGGCGCCCTCGCGCTGCTCGAGATGGGGTCCGAGACGTCCCTGACCCCGCCGGTTCGCTGACCGGTTCGCGACGCCGCGTCTGCAGGAGGCGTTCCCATGGGCAACCGACTGTCGAAGATCTACACCCGCACCGGCGACGACGGCACGACCGGGCTCGGCGACGGAACGCGAGTCTCGAAGGATTCCGCGCGCGTTTCGGCCTACGGCACGGTCGACGAGGCGAACTCCGCGATCGGCGTCGTGCTCGCGCAGACGCTTCCCGACGACGTGCGGCTGATGCTGACCGAGATCCAGCACGAGCTGTTCGACCTCGGCGGCGAGCTGTGCATCCCCGGCAGCAGCGCGGTCGACGACGACGACATCACGCGGCTCGAGCAGCGGCTCGACGGCTACAACGAGCCGCTTCCGCCGCTGAAGGACTTCATCCTCCCGGGCGGCGGGCCTGCAGCGGCGGCGTGCCACGTCGCTCGCACGGTCTGCCGCCGCGCCGAGCGCGACGTCGTGACGCTCTCGCATCACGACGCCGTGCGTCCCGAAGCGATCCGCTACCTCAACCGCCTGTCGGACCTGTTGTTCGTGCTCGCGCGCGTGCTCGCGCGCAGCTCGGGGCACGGCGAAGTGCTGTGGCGCCACGAGCGCCGCAAGCGCGGCGGATGATCGTCACCCACGCCGCGTGCCTCGAGCACGACGCCGGCCCGGGGCATCCGGAATCGCCCGACCGCCTGCGCGCGGTGCTCGCCGCGCTCGACGCCGGGGAGTTCGCTCTTGTGCCGCGGCTCGAAGCGCCTCGTGCGACGCGAGCCCAACTCGTGCGCGCCCACGACGCCGCGCTCGTCGATGCGCTGTTCGAGCAGGCCCCGACCGACGGTTATCTCAGGATCGACGCCGACACGGTGATGTCGCCCGCATCGCTCGAGGCGGCGCTGCGCGCGGCCGGGGCGGTCTGTGCGGCGGTCGCTGCAACGCGCGCGGGTCCGTCACGCACGGCGTTCTGCGCGGTACGACCACCGGGCCACCACGCGACGCGGGCGAAGTCGATGGGGTTCTGCCTGTTCAATTCGGTCGCGATCGCAGCACTCGACGCGATCGCGGCAGGGCTCGAGCGCGTCGCGATCGTCGAC
>DATLNY010000480.1:0-8377 GCA_035536495.1 Candidatus Saccharimonadia bacterium
CGTCACGAGCGTCTTCGCGTCGATCGCGTTGTCGAGGTCGGCGTCGCGGATGAAGCCTTCGATTTCCTCGGGGTCCTGCCGCAGGAACTCCTCCTTCGACATCGCCTTGAGGCGCTTTAGGTTGAGCGGGCGGTCGCCGTAGTCGACGAGCTCGCGCGGCAAGGGAGTCCAGTTGTCGATCACCGCGTAGACGACGTCGGGATTCGACGCGGCGAGCGCGAGCCCGATGCGCCCGACCTTGTCGTTCGACGGCAGCGTGCCGGCGAGCCGCGTCCACGTATCGCCGCCGTCGGTCGACTTGTGCACCGCGGATCCGCTGCCGGCCTCGACGAAATTCCACGGTGCGCGCGAGCGCTCCCACGTCGCGGCATACATGACGTCGGGGTCGCGCGGATCGATCACGAGGTCGACCGCGCCGGTCCACTCGTTCGCGGGCGGCAGCGTGTTCTTCCACGACTCGCCCGCATCGCGCGTACAGAACACGCCGCGCTCGCCGCCGGTGGTGTAGAGCCTGCCGAGCGCCGCGACGCAGACGTGGTCGCCGTCGCGCGGATCGACGACGACGCGCCCGATGCGGTCGGTCTGCCCCAGGCCGCGGTGCGCGAACGTCCGGCCGCCGTCGTCGGATCGATAGATCCCGAGCCCGCCGTACGACGAGCGCGACGAATTCGGCTCGCCGGTGCCGACCCACAGCCGCTGCGGTGCGTTCGGATCGACCGCGATGTCGCCGATCACCATCGTCGCGAGCGCGTCGGTCAGCGGCTCGAACGCGACGCCGTTGTTCGTGGTCTTCCAGACGCCGCCCGTCGCATACGCGACGTAGAACCCGTACGGATTCCCGGGAATCGACTCGACGTCGACGACGCGGCCGCCCTGGACCGTCGGCCCGATCGAGCGCCACTTCAGCCCGTGGAATGGGGAGCTGCGCTCGAGCGCCTCGTGCGCGCGCCAGGCGTCCCAGCGCGCCGCCTCGGCAGCGGGTCGTTCGGCTGCGGGCCGCGCCGCCGCGCCAGGGACGCTGAGGCACAGGGCCAGCGCCATCGTGGCCAACGCGATGGTGGATGGGGTCGACATCGCAACTCCCGGAATGAAAGGCAAGGCGTGCACGTTAACGGAGCGGCCCCGCCGCCCGCCATGTTTCGGTCGTCATGCCGCGCGCGGCGAGCGTTGGCTAAACTGGCCGCGGCAGGAGGGCGCGGTGAGGAAGATCGACGGCCATACGACGCAGCGGCTGCGCAGCGCGCGCACGCTCGCGCCGTCGTCGCGCGGCGCCTGCATGGTCGTCATCAGCGGCCAGCGGCTCGGTCAGTGCATCGACCTGCACGACGTGCCCGTCGTGATCGGCAGGGCGCCCGGCTCGGATTTCCAGATCGAGCACCGCTCGGTCTCGCGCGCGCACTGCAAGGTCTATCACGACGGCGGCAAGTTCTACGTCCGCGATCTCGGCTCGACCAACAAGACGCTCGTCAACGGCAGGCCCGCGGCGGAAACCGTGCTGAAGGACGGCGACCTCATCGCGGTCGGCGAAACGGTGTTGAAGTTCGTGCGGCGCGGTTCGCTCGAGGCGCGTTACCACGAGGCACTCTACGAGCTGGCAACGGTCGACTCGCTGACGCAGCTCTACAACCGCCGCAAGTTCCGCGAGCTGATCGAGGAGTGCATGACGCGCGCGGTCGCCGACGGCAGCGCGCTCGCACTGCTGTTCATCGACCTCGACCGGTTCAAGGCGATCAACGACCGCCACGGGCATCTCGCCGGCGACGAAGTCCTGCGCGGGATCGCGCGGACCGTGCGCGAGCAGCTCGTCAAACCCGAATTCGCGGGCCGGCTCGGCGGCGAGGAATTCGCGATCGCGCTGCCCGGCGCGACGATGGCAAGGGCGCAAGCACGCGCCGAGACGCTGCGCGCTGCGATCGAGGCCGCGAGGACCGAGCACGACGGGATCTCGCACGGCTGCACCGCGAGCATCGGCGTCTCGGTGTTCGGCAGCGACGCGCCGACCGTGTCGGACCTCATGCGCGCAGCGGACCTGCAGCTTTTCCGAGCGAAGGCCGAGGGGCGCAACCGCGTCTGCGCGACGCCGGCGCGCACGACGGCGTGAGCGGATGCGCCCGGCCGCGGCGCGCAAATGAAAACGGCGACCGGGCTTTCGCCCGGCCGCCGTCAGTCCCCTGATCGTCGTTCAGCGCTGCGCAGCGTCGATGTTCAGCACGAACTCGCGGTCCGCGACCCAGCCGCCATCCTGCTGGCGCTCGACCGTGACCTTGTAGCTACCCGGCAGCAGTCGCTCGGAACCGACCCGGAAGCCGATCGCGTTGTCGTCGGACAGCGGCACGCCCGCGAGCGTGATCTGTGCACCCGGTTGCGAGGCCGGCTCGAGCTGGAGGCGGGTCGGGGCACGGCTGTCGGTCGACGGCAGCTCGAGCGAGACTTCGCGCACGTTCTCGGGCAGGCGCAGGCGCAGCGGCGAGTCGCTCGCCGCGGCGGGCGCCTCGGTCGAAAGCGAAGCCGGCAGCTGGTACGCCGCGCGATCGCCACTCGACTCGATCCGCGCCGTCAGGCGCGCCTCGAAGTCGGCCTGCTGGCGCATGTTCTGCAGGGCGAGGTAGGAGGGGATCGCGGCGAGGCCGAACAGCGCGGCCGCAGCGGCATAGCGCACGTAGCGCTGTCGAGGGCGTGCGACGACCGGCGCGGTGCGGCGCGCGGCGGCATCGCCGATCGAGTGGACGTTGCTGCGCGGCTGCGTTTCCGTCTCGCGACGCTTGAGCTCGGCAAAGCCGCGCCGCAGCGCCGCCTCGGCCTGGACCTCGTCGGCGAGCTCTGCGTCCATGATCAGGGCTTCCTCGAGCGCCTGTTCGGTGCGCGCGTCGAGATGCCGATCGAGATAGGCCCGGATCGTCTCCGAGCTGAATTGGGTGTTCATTGGCGTCACTCCGTAGTCCTTACCGCTGTGGCGAGGGACTACATCCTCGCGTCCATGCCGCGCGAGACGAGCAGTTCACGCAGGCGCTGTCTTGCGCGGTGCAGCACCCGGTCGAAATGTTCGGCCGAAAGCGTGAACTCGGCACACAGCCGTTCCTTGCTGTCCTCGAGGACGTAGTGCCGCCACAACAGGTCGCGGTCACGTTCGACTTTCATCCCCGAGATCAGCTCGCGCACGGCGCGCACCAGATCGTCGGTCTCAACTGTTTCGTAGGGACCGGCCCTCTCACTGACGGCCTGGTCGAGCCAGTCGCTCGCGGTCTCGGTCGTGCGATGCGCACTGCGGCGCAGCTCGTTTGCGAGCAGATTCAACGCGGTACCGCGCAGGAAGCCGGCGAGCCCGGCCGGGTCCTCGAGCCCGTTGCCGCGCAGGCGCAGCAAGACGATCCGCAGCGACTCCTGGGCGAGATCGCGGCAGAGCTCTTCGTCCGAACAACGCACGCGCAGCACGGTCAGGAGGCCCGGCGTGAAGCGTTTGACGAACATCGACTCGGCGGCGCGATCACCCTGCTTGATCGCGAGCGCCAGGCGCTCTGTTTCGACCGGATCGTGTCCGCGCGGCGGCGTAGGTTTCGGTTCGTTCACCAATTGTGCTCGGGGAGCGGCACGTACCGGAGTGTAGCCAAACGCGTCGCGCTACGGGTTCATCGATGGTTCGGGCTCCCGGGCTGCGCTACGCTCGTTCGCTGGGACCGACGGTCCCGCAAAACATGGGAACGCGGCGTGCACCGGATCCTCCTGGTCGACGACGAACCGAGCATCCTGTCGGCGCTGAGACGCGTTTTCGCGACGGCGCGGGTCGAGGACGTCGGCGGCGCGCCGCTGGCGGTCGAGGCGTTCGACGACCCCGAGGCCGCGCTCGAGCGGGCCCGCACCGCGCCGTTCGACCTCGTGATCTCCGACTACCGCATGCCGAAGCTGTCGGGCGTCGAGTTCCTCGAGCGCTTCATCGAGCTGCAGCCCGGCGCCGCGCGGATGATCCTTTCCGCGTACACCGACCTCGACGGGCTGGTCGGGGCGATCAACCGCGCGCGGATCTTCCGGTTCATGTCGAAGCCCTGGCACGACCTCGAGCTCAAGCTCGCGGTACGCCAGGCGCTCGAATGGCGCGCGCTCGCGACCGAGAACGCGCGCCTTGCCGACCTCGTGCGGATGCAGCGCGGCGAGCTGTCGCGCGCGCAGATGGAGTTGAAGCGGCTCGAAGAGCAGTTCCCCGGATTGCGCGCGGAGGAGGCCGCGCGCGCACAGCCACCGAAGCAGGGTTGATCGCAAGGCAGTCCCGGACGGCGGGGGCCCGTCCGGCAGGAGTCGGCATGGCAATGCGCAGGGAAGTGACAAGCCGCGCGGAGCGCGATCATCCGGGAACCCGGGTGGACGCCGCCGCGTGAGCGCCGCGCCACTGCGGGTGCTGCTGGTCGAATCCGACGCGGACGAGCGCGCCGGCGTCGCGGCGTTGCTGCGCACGGCCGACCCGGGCGCGCAGTCGATCGTGCTCGACAGCGTCGCCGACGCGAACGCCGCGGCCGTCGCGATCGCGGCGGCGTCGCACGATGTCTACCTCATCGACCTCGGCCTCGGCGAAGCGACTGCGCTCGGGCTGATCGAGCGCGTCTGCCGCGAGCGCACCGGCTGCCCGGCGATCGCGCTCGATCGGGGCGACAACCCCGCGGGCGACAGCGGCGCGCTCGCGGCGGGTGCGGCCGACTACCTCGTCAGGGGCGCGTTCGACGCCGACCGGCTCGTGCGCGCGATCCGGTATGCCGCCGACCATGCGCGCTCGCAGTCGCGGCTCGCGGCGAGCGAGCATCGCTACCGCGAGCTGTTCGAGCGCATGCCGATGCCGCTGTGGGTGTTCGACCGGCAGACCCTGCAGTTCCTCGCGGTCAACGAAGCGGCGATCGACCACTACGGCTACTCGCGCGAGGAATTCCTCTCGATGAGCGTGCTCGACATCCGGCCGCCCGAGGAGCACGGCCGGTTGCTCGCGGTCGCGCGCGACGGCGCGCCGGGCCTCGTCCAGTCGGGCATGTGGACGCATCGCCGCCGGGACGGTTCGCTGATCGACGTCGAGGTCTCGAGCCACGGGCTCGACTGGGAGGGCCGACCCGCGCGCATCGTGCTTGCGAAGGACGTCAGCGAGCAGCTGCGCGCGCAGGAGCTCGTGCGCGAGCGCGCGCGCCAGCTGCGGCAGCTTCTGTCGGACGCGATCGACGCGCTCGTCGTGGTCGGCTTCGACGGCCGCATCCGCTTCGCGAACCCGGCGTTCGAGCAGCTCGTCGCGGCCGAGCCCGACACGCTCGAGCACGCGCCGCTGCCGCCGGGCCTCGAGCTCGATCCGGGCGAGACGATCGAGGTCGCGATCGGGCCCGAGCACCGCATCGCCGAGGCGCGCGCGTCGGCGACGGTCTGGGAGGGCGAGAACGCCCGCGTCATCGCGCTGCGCGACATCACCGCGCGGCGTCACGCCGAGCAGCGCACGCACCTGCTCGAGCGCGCGATCGAATCCTCGGTGAACGGCATCGTCGTCGCCGACGCGCGCACGCCGGACCTGCCGCTGCTCTACGTCAATCCCGCGTTCGAGCGCATGACCGGCTATCCCGCCGAGCAGGCGATCGGGCGCAACTGCCGCTTCCTGCAGGGCGCCGACCGCGACCAGCCCGAGCTCGACCTGCTGCGCCGCGCGCTGGCCGAGCAGCGCGAATGCGAGGTCGTGCTGCGCAACTACCGGCGCGACGGCAGTCTGTTCTGGAACCAGCTGTCGCTCGCGCCGGTACGCGACGGGCGCGGCGAGGTCACGCATTACGTCGGGGTGCTCAACGACCTTTCCGAGCGGCGCCGCTACGAAGCCGAGCTCGCGTACGCCGCGAGCCACGACGCGGTCACCGGGCTGCCGCGCTATGTCGTGCTCGAGGACTACATCGCGGGGCTCCTGACCGAGGCTGCACGGACGCGCAGCCAGGTCGCGCTGCTGCAGGTCGACCTCGACCGCTTCCACACGGTCAACGAAACGATGGGCCACTCGATCGGCGACCAGGCGCTGCGCGAGGTCGCCGACCGCCTGCGCGTCGGGGTCGGCGCGCGCGGGCGCGTCTGCCGGCTCGGCGGCGACGAATTCGTCGTGGCGCTGCCGTTCGCGAGCGGCGCGGCAGAACCTGGCCAGGTCGCCGAGGAACTGCGTCGCAAGCTCGAGGCGCCGATCGAGATCGCGCCGTACAAGATCTACCTGACCTGCAGCATCGGCATGAGCGTCTATCCCGAGAACGGCTTGACGCCGCTCGACCTGCAGCGGCGCGCCGAAGCCGCGCTGATGCGCGCGAAGCGCGTCGGCCGCAACAGCGTCCACCGCTTCTCGAACGAGCAGGCGCACGAGCTGCGCGATCGTATTGCTCTCGGGGGCAGGCTGCGCGAGGCGATCGCGCGCGGCGAGCTCGTGCTGCACTACCAGCCGCAGGTCAGCGCGAGCAACGGCCGCATCGTCGGGATGGAAGCGCTCGTGCGCTGGCAGACGGCGGACATGGGCCTGCTGCCGCCGGCGCGCTTCATCCGCGTCGCGGAAGAGCTCGGCCTCATCGTCGACCTCGGCCGCACCGTGCTCGCCGATGCGTGCCGGCAGGCGAAGTCCTGGCTCGACGCAGGCCACGCCGAGTTCGCGATCGCGGTCAACGTCTCGGCGCTGCAGCGGCAGCGCCCGCAGTTCGTCGAGGAAGTGCGCGCGGCGATCGCGGCCGAGGACCTGCCGCCCGAGCTGCTCGAGCTCGAGCTGACCGAGACCGCGATCATGGAGAACGTCGAGCGGATGGGCGAGACGATGCGCGGGCTCAAGAAGCTCGGCATCCGGATGGCGCTCGACGACTTCGGCATCGGCTATTCGAGCCTCAACTACTTGAAGCGGCTGCCGATCGACAAGCTCAAGATCGACCAGTCGTTCGTGCGCGAGATCACCGAGTCGAGCGGCGATGCGGCGATCACGCGCGCGATCATCGCAATGGGCCACCAGCTGCAGATGACGGTGATGGCCGAGGGCGTCGAGACCGAGGCGCAGCTCGGGTACCTCAGGCGCAACCATTGCGACCTTTGCCAGGGCCTGTTCTTCAGCCCGCCCGTGCCGCCCGACGAAATCCCCGAGCTGTTGCGCCGCCGGTACCTCAGCCCCGGCGTGTTCCAGGCGCCGAGCAGCGAGCGCTCGCTGCTGCTGCTCGACGACGAGGAGAACATCCTGCAGGCGTTGAAGCGCGTGCTGCGCCGCGACGGGTACCTCATCCACACCGCGACGACCGCAACGCAGGCGTTCGACATCCTCGGCCGCAACGAGGTCCACGTCATCGTTTCGGACCAGCGCCTGCCCGACACGAGCGGCACCGAGTTCCTCTCGAGCGTGAAGGAGATGTACCCAGACACCGTGCGGCTCGTGCTGTCGGGCTACATCGACCTGCGCACGGTGACCGACGCGATCAACCGTGGCGCGATCTACAAGTTCCTCACGAAGCCCTGGGATGACGACGAGCTGCGCGCGCAGATCGCCGAGGCGTTCCGCATGTACGCGACGCGCAAGGCCGACCGCAGCGCGGCGTAGCACTCGCAACGGACACCGAATCGGCGCTTCGCGAAAGCGCCCGATCGCCGCTCCGAACACCGACTAGGCTGGTGGCGAAACGGGAATCGGCGAGGGTTGCGTGACCGGCAGCACGATGCGGAACGTCGTGCCGTGGGCTTCGACGGACTCGACCTCGATGCGGCCGTTGTGTTTCTGCACGATGCCGTAGGAGAGCGACAGCCCGAGCCCCGTGCCCTGGCCGACCTGCTTGGTCGTGAAGAAGGGGTCGAAGATCCGCGGCAGCACGTGCGCCGGGATTCCTTCGCCGCTGTCGGTGATCGCGACCTCGACTTCGCCGTCGGCCGCGCGCGTCGCGATCGTGATCGTGCCGCGCTCGCGGATCGCGTGGCTCGCGTTGACGAGGATGTTCATGAATACCTGGTTGAGCTGCATCGGCAGGCACTCGACCAGCGGCAGCGTGCCGTACTCGCGCACGATCTCGGCCTTGTACTTGATCTCGTTGCGCACGATGTTGAGGGTCGAATCGAGGCCCTTGTGCAGGTCCGCGAGCTGCCAGTGCTCGCCCGAGCCCGCGTACGAGAAGTCCTTCAAGTCCTGCACGATCTTCTTGACGCGCTCGATGCCCGAGCGCGACTCGGCAAGCAGCGACGGCAGGTCGTGCAGCACGAACTCGAAATCGAACCGGCGCTTGAGCTCCTCGATCTCGGCGAGCAGCGCCGGCGCCGCGCCGGCCGCGGAGAGCGCGCGCTCGTAGCCGTCGACGAGCGCGACCAGGTTGATGAGGTATTCGCGCAGCGTGCCGAGGTTCGAGTGCACGAAGCCGATCGGGTTGTTGATCTC
>DATLNY010000481.1:0-6134 GCA_035536495.1 Candidatus Saccharimonadia bacterium
AGCCCCATGCCGAACACGGCGCCGGAGAGGGTGAAGAACCCGATCGACCAGACGATCCACCCGACCCGCAGCACCTTGAGCCCGCCGAACGCCGCGGCGGCGAACCCGGCCGCGATGATCAGCAGCACGCCGGGCACCGTGAACCAGCGATCGCTGCGGATGATCCCCTCCATCGCGTGCGCGACGAGGCGCGGATCCTGCGTGCGCTGCGCGTGCGAGACCCAGAACAGCCCGAGCGTGACATTGCCGAGGAACAGCACGACGGCGACGAGATGCACGAGCTTCGCGAGCGAATAGGAGTCGATGGCCATGCGGGTTACTCCGTTTCGTGTCGCACGACGGTACCGGCACCGCCGATGCCCGCGAAAGGTGCCGCGCGTCACCCACGGAGGTGCCGAACGTCGTGGCGTCGGGCCGCCCGAGTGCCCGAACCTCACCCATACCCCTCTCCCGGGGGGAAAGGGGAAAGGGGTAACGACGCAAGAACCGGATGTCGCAGCCGCGATGCTTCGCCGACAGTGCGCGCACCGTTCCTCGAGGACATCCCCATGCACTTCCGTCTCTCCGCATTGCCGGTCGCCCCGTTCGAGCACCTGTTCGGACTGCCTGACGAGGCGCTGCGCGAGCTCGGCGTCGTGCGGCGCATCGCGGACGCGGCGCCCGGCTTCCCGTGCCGCGTCTCGCTGCGTGACGCCGAGCCCGGCGAGCCACTGCTGCTGCTCAACCACGAGCACCTCGATGCCGACTCGCCGTACCGTTCGCGACACGCGATCTACGTGCGCGAGCACGCGATCCAGGCGATGCCGGCGATCGACGAGGTGCCCGACATGGTGCGACGCCGCCTGCTGTCGGTGCGAGCGTACGACCGCGACGCGATGATGATCGCCGCCGACGTCGCCGAGGGCACGTCGCTCGAACCGCTGCTCGCGCGGCAGTTCGCCGATCCGGCCGTCGCGTTCGTGCACCTGCACAATGCGCGGCCCGGCTGCTACGTCGCGCGCGTCGATCGCGCGTAGCTCTCGCTTCCCCTCCCTCCGGGAGAGGGTGCCCCGCGCAGCGGGGCGGGTGAGGGTTCGGGCGGAGCGATGTTGCGCGCAGCAGCCGGTGCGCGCTGACCCGCGCGAACCCGCTACGCTTCGCCGTCGCACGACCGCCGATTCCGACGATGACGATCGCGAGCACGCACGAAGCCCCGTCCCGCGGCCTGCCGCCGGGGCACCTCAAGGTCATCGTCGCCTCGAGCGTCGGCACGGTCTTCGAGTGGTACGACTTCTACCTCTACGGCGCGCTCGCGGGGATCATCGCGGCGCAGTTCTTCACCGCGCTGGCGCCGACGAGCGGTTTCATCTTCGCGCTGCTCGCGTTCGCGGCGGGTTTCGCGGTGCGGCCGTTCGGCGCGCTCGTGTTCGGGCGGCTCGGCGACATGGTCGGGCGCAAGTACACGTTCCTCGTGACGATCGTGCTCATGGGCGCCGCGACGTTCCTCGTCGGGCTGCTGCCGGGCTACGAAACGATCGGCGTAGCCGCGCCGATCCTGCTGATCGCGCTGCGCCTGCTGCAGGGGCTCGCACTCGGCGGCGAGTACGGCGGCGCTGCGACATACGTCGCCGAACATGCGCCGCCCGGCAAGCGCGGGCTCTACACGAGCTTCATCCAGACGACCGCGACGCTCGGGCTGTTCCTGTCGCTGCTCGTGATCCTCGGCTGCCGCTACGCGCTCGGCAAGGAAGCGTTCGAGGCATGGGGATGGCGCATCCCGTTCCTGCTCTCCGCGGTGCTGCTCGGCGTCTCGGTCTGGATCCGGCTGCAGCTCGCCGAGTCGCCGGTGTTCGCGGCGATGAAGGCGCAAGGCACGACCTCGCGAGCGCCGATCCGCGAGAGCTTCCTCTCGGCGAACGGCCGCATCGCGCTGCTCGCGCTGCTCGGCGCGACCGCGGGCCAGGCGGTCGTGTGGTACGCGGGGCAGTTCTACGCGCTGTTCTTCCTGACGCAGACGTTGAAGATCGATGCGACGACCGCGAACCTGCTGCTCGCCGCGGCGCTCGTGATCGGCACGCCGTTCTTCATCGTGTTCGGCTGGCTCTCGGACAAGGTCGGCCGCAAGCCCGTCGTGCTGGCGGGCTGCCTGCTCGCGGCGCTGACCTACTTCCCGATCTTCAGGGCGCTGACGCATTACGGCAATCCCGCGATGGAACAGGCCGTCGCGACGAGCCCGGTCGTCGTCGTCGCCGATCCTGCGTCGTGCCGTTTCCAGTTCGATCCGGTCGGCAAGCGCGTGTTCGCGTCGAGCTGCGACATCGCGAAGGCGGCGCTCGCGAAGGCCGGCGTCAGCTATCGCAACGAGGTCGCCGCGCCGGGGGCGGTCGCGCAGGTGCGCATCGGCGCCGACGCCGTCGAGTCGTTCGAAGGCGCGGCGCTCGCGCCTGCGGAACTGCGCGAAAGAGGTGCAGCGTTCGGCGCGGCGCTCGACGCACGCCTCGAGGCCGCCGGCTATCCGCGCACCGCGGACCCCGCGCGCATCGACTCGCCGATGCTGTTGCTGCTGCTCGTCGTGCTCGTCGTCTACGTGACGCTCGTCTACGGACCGATCGCGGCATGGCTCGTCGAATTGTTCCCGCCGCGCATCCGCTACACGTCGATGTCGCTGCCGTATCACATCGGCAACGGCTGGTTCGGCGGCTTCCTGCCGACGATCGCGTTCGCGATGGTCGTCGCGAGCGGGAACATCTACCAGGGCCTGTGGTATCCGATCGCGATCGCGACGATGACGCTCGTCGTCGGCACGCTGTTCCTGCCCGAAACGCGCGACGGGGGCGTCGTCGAAACACGCGACTGACGCCCGCCCCGGCCCCGATTGCGTCGGCAACGCACGAGGCGTAGCGTGCCCGGACCGCGGGCACCCCGCCCGCGGCCTCACGGGGAGAAGCACCATGAAGCGCATGCTTTGGCTGTGTGCTCTGATGTTCGGCGTGTTCTCGTCGCAGGCCCTGGCTCAGGGCAGTCGCGACTACACCGAAGGCGAGGTGACGCAGGTCGCCTCGATCAAGGTCACGCCGGGTCACCTCGACCAGTACACGGCGTATCTCGCCTCTACCTGGACCAAGGAACAGGCGGCGCTGAAGGAGGCTGGCGTGATCACCGATTACCGCATCTATCTGGCCACGCCGCGGCGGCCGGATGATCCCGACATCTACCTCGTGACGACGTACGCGAACATGGCGGCACTCGACGGCCTCGATGACCGGTCCGATGCGGTCACGGCCAAGGCGCTCGGTTCGACCCGCGAGAAGGACATGAAAGGCATGGCCGATCGCAACAGCTACCGCGAGATCGTCGGCATCGAGCTGATCCGCGAGCTCAAGTTCAAGTAGTCGGTTACCCGCGGCTGCGGGCCCCAGCCTGCAGCCGCGGCTCCCGAGATCTCGCAGGGAAGCACGCAATGAAGAAGCTTCTGAAGTCGTTCGTGGCGCTGTCGGCGCTTTCGGCGCTTGCGATGCCCGAGCCCGCGTCCGCCCAGTCAGAGCCGCACGAAACGAAGGCGCGCGCGATCTACGCGCACATCATCGGACTTCGCACTGCCGCGGGGCACTCACAGACCGCCGCGATGGCGCGGTACCTCGCGAGTGTCCTGATGGAAGGCGGCGTCGCCGACACCGACGTCGCGACACTCGAGGCGGGCGGCGAGACCGCGATGCTCGTGCGCATCCCGGGCAGCGACGCGAGCGCGCGGCCGATCCTGTTCTCGGCGCACATGGACATCGTCGACGCACGGCCCGAGGACTGGACGCGCGATCCGTTCACGCTGGTCGAGGAGAACGGCACCTTCTACGGCCGCGGCACCAGCGACAACAAGGCCGGCGTCACCGCGCTCGTCTCGACCGTGCTGCGCTTCGAGTCCGAGCGCCTCGTGCCGTCGCGCACGCTCGTGTTCGCATTCGTCGGCGACGAGGAGACGAACATGGACACCACGCGCGCGATCGCCGCGCACGACTGGGTGAAAGGCGCCGAGCTCGCGATCAACAGCGACGCGGGCGGCGGCCTGCTCGACGACGAATCCGGCAAGCCACTGATCTATCTCGTGCAGGGCGCCGAGAAGACCTACGCGACGTTCGAGATCACGGCGACGAACGCCGGAGGCCACAGCTCGCGCCCGCGCGCCGACAACGCGATCTACGACCTCGCGCGCGCGGTGTCGAAGATCGAGGCGTACCGCTTCCCGGTCATGTCGAACGAGCTCACGCTCGCGTACCTCGGCGCGGTGGGCGAAGTGCAGCCCGGCGGTACCGGCGCGGCGTTGCGCGCGTTCGCGAAGGATCCGACCGATGCCGCGGCGGCGGATGCGCTCGCGAAGTCGCCCGAGTTCGTCGGGGCGACGCGCACGACCTGCGTCGCGACGATGCTCGACGCCGGCCATGCGGAGAACGCCCTGCCGCAGAAGGCGACGGCGACGATCAATTGCCGAATATTCCCTGGCGTCGAGGTCGACGCGGTCCGCGATGCGCTCGTCGCAGCAGTCGGCAATCCGGCATTGAAGTTCGAAACCCTCGGCACGCCCGCGGCGAGCCCGGTCTCCGAGATGCGTCCCGATGTCACCGCGGCGATCGAGAAGGCCGTGCACGCGAAGTACCCGGGCGTTCCGATCGTGCCTTACCTCGAATCCGGCGGTACCGACGGAAAGATCTATCGCGTCGCCGGGATCCCGACGTACGCGAGCTCGGGACTGTTCTCGAAGCCGAGCGAAATGTTTGCGCACGGCTTGAACGAGCGCTTGCCGGTCAATGCGTTCTACGAAGGTCTCGATCACATCTATCGGCTCGCGGTCGAGCTCGGCGGCGCGGCGCCCGCGCAATGAGTGCGAGGACCCTGGGGATCCCGAGGGTGAAGAACGCGCGATCGCCGCTGGACCTGCTCGAGCCCGGCGTGCTGCTCGCGGGCCCATTCTTCGAAAGCCTCCTGCGCGAGGCCGGGCGCGGTGAACACCTGCCGCCGCCCGCGGTACCGACGCACCCGCACCCCCAGCCCGGTGAAAGTCTGGGTCATTACCGGATCGAGGAGATCTGCGGCGAAGGCGGCATGGGCTCGGTGTATCGGGCCTGGGATTGCGCGCTCGAACGCCCGGCGGCGGTCAAGCTGCTGCATGCCGGCGCCGCTGGCGCGCTCAATCCGGCCATGCGCCGCGAGGCCCACGCCTTGTCGCGCTTGCAGCACCCCAATATCGCGACCTTCTTCGAAGTGGGCGAAATCCAGGGGCAACCCTACCTGGCGCTGGAATTCGTCGACGGCGTGTCGTTGGCGAAGCGTCTGCGTGCCGGCCCGCTCGACTTCATCGAATTGCAGCGACTTGCCACCGGGTTGCTGTGGGCGCTGGCGCACGCCCATGCGGCCGGCGTACTGCATTGCGACATCAAGCCCGCCAATATCGTCCTGCGCGAAAACGGCGACCCGGTCCTGCTGGACTTCGGTATTGCCAAGCTGCTGAAGGCAGACGCACAGCCCCAGGAAGCTGCACTGACCGGAGGCGGCTGGGTCATCGGCTCGCCGGGATACATGGCGCCCGAGCAATTGCTCGGTGCGCCCTTGAGCGAGCGCAGCGATCTCTACGCAGTGGCCCTGGTGCTGATCGAGGCCCTGAGCGGCGAACCCGGCTGCAGCGGTCGCGATTCGCGCGAGCGCGCTGAGGCGACTTTGCGCGGCGAACCCCGCCAGCGCGCGGAGCATCTCGATACGCCGCTGCGCACGCTGCTGATGCGGGCGCTGAGCGACGACCCGGCGCAGCGCCCCGAAAGTGCCGCAGCGATGCAGTTCGAACTGCAGCAACTCTGGCAGCACAGGGACGAGGATCGGGGTCCGCGGCGGATGCTCGCGCTGGAGCCGGAATGTGCGGATCTCGACGCGGGCCTGCGCTGGGTCGGCACCGCCCTGATCCAGTCCGTTCGGTGTGCCCTGGCCGGGAAGTCGAACCTCGAATTGGCCAGCCCTGCGATTGCCACCGCACGTGTCGGGTCCGGTACGGCCGACGGCCTTCGGCTTGGTCAGCAACTCGGATGTCGCTGGGTGCTCGGTGGTGGCATCTCGGGCAACGCCGCCGCGCTGCGGATTCGCTTGCAGCTTACGGACGCCCGCAACGAACAGTT
>DATLNY010000482.1:0-4180 GCA_035536495.1 Candidatus Saccharimonadia bacterium
GTCACGACGAAGCTCAACCGCTCGCACCTCGTGCACGGGCGCGACGCGTTGATGCTGCCTTGCCTCGGCCGCAGCGAGATCGATCTGCAGGCCGCCGGCCCGCAGGCGATCACGGTCGAGGATTCGATGAGCATGGTGCACCTCTCGGTCGGGATGAACCCGCCGGCGTCGCCGCAGCTGATGTCCGAGCCCGCGATCGTCGCGCGGCTCGCGCACGCGACGCTGCCCGCGAGCCGGACGCCGTGGCTCGCGCTGGTCGAGGACTACGACCGCATCCGTGATCGCATCGCGCGCGTCGTGCCGGGATTCGAGGACTTCAACGCACGCGTGCGCGCGCCGGGCGGATTCCACCTTTATCACCCCGCGAGCGAGCGCCGCTTCGCGACCGCGGACGGCAAGGCGAGCTTCCACGCGCATGCGCTCGACGATCCGGCGGTCGGCGACGCGACGCTGCTGCGCCTGACGACGATGCGCTCCCACGACCAGTACAACACGACGATCTACGGCCTCGATGACCGCTATCGCGGCGTACGCGGCCACCGGCGCGTCTGCTTCATCTCGCGCGGCGATCTCGCGAGGCTGGGATTCGCGGCCGGCGAGTACGTCGACATCACCTCGGTCTGGCACGACGGCGAGCGCACCGCGGCCAATTTCCTGCTGGTCGAGTACGACATCCCGGCCGGATGCATCGCGAGCTATTTCCCCGAGACGAATGCGCTCGTGCCACTCGACAGCTACGCGGAGCGCGCGCGTACGCCGACGTCGAAGTCGATCGAGGTGCGGCTCTCGCGTGCGGGGATGCCGGCCGTTGCGGAAAGCGCGGCGCGACCGGCCGGGGACGCGGCGATCGACGAGCTCGTGCCGCGGCTGCTGCAGCTGCTTGCCGACGAGGAAGGCGTCCCGCTGCAGCGCGCGACGAAGCGGCTCGGGCTCTCGACCAGCGAGCTCCATCGCCTGCTCGCGTCGCTCGGCGACGATCCGCGCTACGACGGCCTCGACCTCGTCGTCGCGCGGCGCGACGGCGAGCGCACGCTGCTGTGGCTGACCGACAAGGGCCGCGCGCTGTGCGGGCGGACCTGATCGACGCGGCACTGCGCAGCGTCGCGGCGTGGCGCGTCGCCGAAGGTCGCCGCGCGCGCTTCGACGACCGCGTCGCGCTCGAAACGCCCGTCGCGCTCGTCTACAACGGCGAGCCGCACGCGGTCATGATGGCGACGCCGGCCGACCTCGCCGATTTCGCGCTCGGCTTCTCGTTGACGGAAGGCATCGTCGCCGCGCGCGACGAGCTCGAGCTCGTCGATTGCGTCGCGAGCGAGCGCGGCGTCTCGCTGCAGATGCTGATCCCGCACGCAGCGTTCACCGCGTTGCGCGACCGCCGACGCGCGTTCGACGGCCGCAGCGGCTGCGGGCTGTGCGGGGTCGAATCGCTCGAGGCCGCGGTGCGCCCCGTCGCGCGCGTGCCCGACGCGGCGCCGGTGGCCGCCGCCGCGATCAGTGCCGGGATCGCGCGGCTCGCCTCGCTGCAGCCGTTCAATCGCGAAAGCGGCGGGCTGCACGCCGCCTCGCTCGTCGACGGCGACGTGCTGGTCGTGCGCGAGGACGTCGGCCGGCACAACGCGCTCGACAAGCTGGTCGGCGCGCTGGCGGTCGAGCCGCGCGCACCGGGTTTCCTCGCGATGACCTCGCGCGCCTCGTACGAGATCGTCCACAAGGCCGCGGCGGCGGGGATCGCGATCGTCGCGGCGGTGTCGGCGCCGACCGAGCTTGCGATCCGTACCGCCGAGGCGGCGGGGATCACGCTCGTCGCGTTCGTTCGCGGCGACGCGATGACGATCTACGCAAACCCGCAACGGATCCTCGACGCCAGGTCGTTGCGGCCCCCGCCGGGATCCCTGTAGGAGGGGCCTCAGCCCCGACGAGCGGCCGGTCGGGGCTGAGGACCCTCCTACAGGGTGATGGCCGCGGCGTGACGCGACAGCGCCCACGCGACGTGCTCGCGCACGAGCGGCGAGGGGTGATCGAGGCGCGATTCGAGCGCCGCGACGATCTCGCGTGTCGTCGGCGCGTTGCCGAGCGCGACCGCGATGTTGCGCAGCCACGATTCGTGGCCGATCCTCCGGATCGCGGAGCCCTCGGTGTTGCGCAGGAACTGCGCCTCGTCCCACGCGAACAGCTCGACGAGCCCGGCCCGATCTAGCCCGTGCCGCACTGCGAAGTCCGGCTCGACCGAGGTTCGCGCGAACTTGTTCCACGGACACACGAGCTGGCAATCGTCGCAGCCGTAGATGCGGTTGCCGATCAGGGGACGAAGCTCGTGCGGGATCGCATCGCGCGACTCGATCGTGAGGTACGAGATGCAGCGCCGCGCGTCGAGCGAGTACGGCGCGACGATCGCGCGGGTCGGGCAGACGTCGATGCAGCGCGTGCAGGTACCGCAGTGCGCGCTCGCCGGCGCATCGACCGGCAGCGGCAGGTTGGTGTAGAGCTCGCCCAGGAAGAACCACGAGCCGCCGTCCTTGTCGATGAGGTTCGTGTGCTTGCCGATGAAGCCGAGGCCTGCGTTGCGCGCGAGCGGCTTCTCGAGCACCGGCGCCGAGTCGGCGAACGCGCGATAGCCGAACGGCCCGATCGCCGCGGCGATCCGGTCGGCGAGCCCCTGCAGGCGCGTGCGCACGAGCTTGTGGTAGTCGCGGCCGAGCGCATAGCGCGAGACGTATGCGCGCGTCGGATCGGCGAGCGTCGCCTCCATGTCCGCGGCGTCGGGCGGCAGGTAGTCGAGCCCGACCGACACGACGCGCAGCGTGCCCGGCACGAGCTCGTCAGGCCGGCTGCGACTCGTGCCGTGTCGCGCCATGTAATCCATCGAGCCGTGCATGCCGCGCTCGAGCCATTCGAGCAGCCGCGCCTCGTCGGATTCGAGCTCGACGCCGGCGATGCCGACGCGCTGGAATCCCGCCTCGTGCGCCCAGCGCTTGACGTCCGCGGCGAGCGCCACGGCATCGATCCCGGCATGGTCGGCGATGGTCGTCACCGGGCCAGTATAATTTCGCGGTGCCGACTCCCGCCGGAACGCTGTGCACCGTCGCTGAAATCCGCGAGATCGACCGGCGCGCGATCGCGGCCGGCGACGGCGATCCCCACACCCTGATGGTGCGCGCCGCCGAGGCGGCGTTCCGGCGCCTGCGCGCGCGCTGGCCCGAGGCGCGCCGCGTGCTCGTGCTCTGCGGCAGCGGCAACAACGGCGGCGACGGCTACGTGCTCGCACGTCTGGCGCGGGCAGCAGGGCTCGAAGCGCGCGTGCACCGACCGGTCGCCGAGGAGATGCGCACCGACGAAGCGCGCCGCGCGCGCGCGGCGTTTCGCGACGCGGGCGGAACCGAATCGGACGCGCCGCCCGACTTCGACGCCGCGGACCTCGTCGTCGATGCGTTGCTCGGCGTCGGGCTGACGCGCGCGCCAGAGCCTGCGTACGCCGCGTTGATCGACGCCGCGAATAGCGCTCGGGCCCCGGTGTTCGCGCTCGACGTGCCGTCGGGGCTCGATGCCGACACCGGTGCGGCGCCGGGCGCGTGCATCGTCGCGGACGCGACCGTCGCGTTCATCGCGTTCAAGCGCGGCCACGCGACCGGAACCGCGATCGACGCGTGCGGCGCGCTCGCGCTCGAGACCCTCGACGTGCCGCGCGCGGTCGTCGATGCGGTCGGCGCGACCGCGTCGTCGTGCGGGCGCGAAGCGCTGCGCGAGCGGCTGACTGCGCGTCGCCGCAGCGCGCACAAGGGCGATTTCGGCCACGTGCTCGTCGTCGGCGGCGATCACGGCTACGGCGGCGCCGCGCGGCTCACGGCCGAGGCCGCGGCGCGCAGCGGCGCGGGGCTCGGTTCGCTCGCGACGCGCGCCGAACACGTCGCGCCGGCGCTCTCGGCACGGCCCGAGATCATGGTGCGCGGCGTCGAGTCGGCACGCGAGCTCGCGGCGTTGCTCGAGCGCGCGAGCGTCGTCGCGCTTGGTCCCGGCCTCGGTCAGTCGGCCTGGTCGCGCGCGCTGTTCGCCGAATGCCTCGACGCAGGGCTGCCGCTCGTGCTCGACGCCGACGCGCTGAACCTGCTCGCGCAGGCCCCGCGCCAGTTGCCGCTCGGAACGATCATCACGCCGCACCCGGGCGAGGCCGCGCGCCTGCTCG
>DATLNY010000483.1:0-2811 GCA_035536495.1 Candidatus Saccharimonadia bacterium
GACGACGACGCGTTCGCTCGCCGGCGGGCGATCCCGGACGGCGCACGGCGTGCGCCGCCCGGAGCGACGTCGCCGTTATTTGACGTCAATCAGCTTGATGTCGAACACGAGCGGCTCATTCGGGCCGATCGGGCCCTGGCCGCGCATGCCGTACGCCTTCTCCGGCGGCAGGAACACCTGCCAGTGGTCGCCGATCTTCATCAGCGGCAGCACTTCCTTCCAGCCGTCGATGACGGTGTTGACCTTGAAGCTCGCCGGCTGGCCTCGCGCGAACGAGCTGTCGAACTCGAAGCCATTCGAGAGCGAGCCGCGGTAGTGCACGGTCACCTCGGACGTCGCGGTCGCGCGCCGGCCGTTGCCTTCCTCGATGACGCGGTACTGGATGCCCGACGGCAGCACGACGATGCCCTTCTTCGCCTTGTTCTCGGCGAGGAAGCGATCGCTCTTGGTCTTGTTCTCGCGCGCGATCTGCTCGTACTTGACCTTCGCCTCGCCGATCATCTTCTCGCGCATCGCGCCGAGGACCTGGCGCATCTCGGCCTCGGGGACCGTCGGGTTGCGCTTGGCGTAGCCATCCTGGATCGCGCGGATGACGGTGTTGAGGTCGACCTGCATGTTCTTCTCGACGAAGTCGCTGCCGATCTCGTAGCCGATCGCGTAGGACAACTTGTTCTTGTCGATCGGGCCGGCGGGGGCCGCGGCCGGACGGGCTGCAGGTGCCGCAGGCGCCGGCGTGCCCTGTGCGAGCACCGCGCTGGAGGCGGCCAGCGCGAGCGCGCCGAGGAGGTAGCGAAACATCATGCGGAATCTCCGGGGATTCGTTAGGAAAGCGTAAGCGCGAGGCCGCGCCGAAAAGGACCGGGCATTCTATACCCTGCCGCGCCGGGGCGCAGCCAGCGATAGATCGCGAGGCGCAGGGAAAGTTTCCGCGGATGTGCGCGATGTGCCGCCGCGGTCGCGGCTAAACTGCGCGCCCCTTCGCGTCGAGTAGCCGACATGGACTTCCACAACCTGCTCGTGTCCGACGATGGCGCGATCCGGACGATCACGCTGAATCGGCCGGAAAAGCTCAACGCGCTCAACCGGGCGACGATCACCGAGCTGCACGCCGCGTTCGACGCGGCGCGGTCCGACGAGGCCGTGCGCGTCGTCGTGCTGACGGGCGCCGGTCCCAAGGCATTCGTTGCGGGCGCCGACATCGGCGAGCTCGCGGCATCGACGCCGGTCGAGGCGCTCGCGTTCTCGCGCCACGGCCAGCAGCTCATGACGAAGATCGAGCGGCTCGGCAAGCCGGTCATCGCGTCGATCAGCGGCTTCGCGCTCGGCGGCGGCATGGAGCTCGCGATGGCGTGCCACCTGCGCATCGCGAGCGACACCGCGAAGCTCGGCCAGCCCGAGATCAACCTCGGCGTACCGCCGGGATTCGGCGGGACGCAGCGACTGCTGCGGCTCGCCGGCCGCAGCGCCGTGCTCGAGCTGTGCCTGCTCGGCGCGCCGATCGGCGCGCAGCGCGCGTACGAGCTCGGCGCCGTCACGCGCGTCGTGCCGGCCGACCAGCTCGCGGACGAAACACGCAAGCTCGCCGCGCAGCTCGCCGCGTCGGCGCCGCACGCATTGCGCGGGATACTCGACGCGATCGTGCTCGGCGGCGAAGCACCGATCGATGTCGGCCTCGACTACGAGTCGCAGGCGTTCGCGGTCTGCGTCGCGACCGATGACATGCGCGAAGGCACGAAGGCATTCCTCGAGAAGCGCAAGGCGACGTTCGCGGGGCGATAGCGCTCACCATTCGGCAGGAGATTGCGATGAACGCGACGCGTGGATCGTGGGTGTTCCTGGCCCTGCTCGCCTTCGAAGGCGCCTCGGCGGCGGAGCCGTCTGCAGCGAACGAGCGCTTCGCGATCACTGCGCAGCGCGTGCTCGACATCGAGCGCGGGCGCTACCTCGAAGGCACCGTCGTCCTGGTCGCGGGCGAGCGCATCGAGAAGGTCGTACCGCGCAAGGAGCTCGACCCGGCGCTGCGCGTCGTCGATCTCGGCGAGGTCACGCTGCTTCCCGGCCTGATCGACGCGCACACGCATCTCCTCGCCGACACCGGCGACAGCTATTCGGCGATGCTGCTGACGAAGTCGCAGGCGTACCGCGCCCTCGAAGGCGCCGCGCACGCGAAGCGCACGCTCCACGCGGGCTTCACGACGGTGCGCGACGTCGAGAACGAAGGCGCGCAGTACGCCGACGTCGCGCTGCGCGACGCGATTGCGCGCGGGCTCGTCGAGGGACCGCGCATGCGCGTTGCGACGCGCGGGATCGCCGCGGTCGGGCAGTACATGCCGTTCGACATCTCGCCCGACCATGCCGGGTTTCCGCGCGGCGCACAGCTCGTGAGCGGCGTCGACGAAGTGCGCCGTGCGGCGCGCGAACAGCTGGGAAACGGCGCCGACCATCTCAAGGTCTACGCCGACTGGGATCACCCGACGCTCACGCTCGACGAGATCCGCGTCGCCGTCGAAGAAGCGAAAAAGGCCGGCAAGCGCGTCGTCGTGCACGCGACCACGCCCGAGGCGATCCGCAACGCGGTCGAAGCCGGGGCGGTCTCGATCGAGCACGGCATGTTCGCCGATCGCGCGACGCTGGAGCTCCTCGCGAAGAAGCGCGTCTGGCTCGTGCCGACGCTGACGGCGCTCGCGGACGCGATCGAGGCCGAGGAGTCGCCCGAGGCCCGCGCCTCGCTGAGCGTGCTGCTGAAAGCGATGAAGGCGAACCTCGCGCTCGCGCACGAGCTCGGCGTTCCGCTCGCGATGGGCTCGGACG
>DATLNY010000484.1:0-3888 GCA_035536495.1 Candidatus Saccharimonadia bacterium
CGATCGAGCAGCTGAAGCTCGCGCAGGACCAGCTGGTCGAGTCCGAGAAGATGGCGGCGCTCGGGGGCCTCGTCGCGGGCGTCGCGCACGAGATCAACACGCCGCTCGGGATCGGCGTGACGGCCGCGTCGCACCTCGACGGCGAGACGCGTCGACTCGCGAAGCGGCTCGAGGAAGGCACGACGACGCGCGAGGAGATCGCGGCCTACCAGCGCCAGGCGCAGGAGGCGACCGAGATCATCCTGCGCAACCTGCGTCGCGCCGACAAGCTCGTGAAGAGCTTCAAGCAGGTCGCGGTCGACCAGTCGAGCGAGCAGAGGCGCACGCTCGACCTGTGCGCGTATCTCGAGGACGTGCTGACCTCGCTCGCACCGGCGCTGAAGCGCGGCCGCCATGCGATCGAGGTGCGCTGCCCGGCGCCGGTCTCGGTCGAGACATATCCCGGCGCGATCTACCAGATCGTCGTCAACCTCGTCATGAACTCGGTGACGCACGCGTTCCCCGGCGGCGAGCAGGGCCGCATCACGATCGACGTCGCGCGGCGCGACGCGGAGATCGAGCTCGATTACCGCGACAACGGCCGCGGCATGACCGACGAAGTCCGCCGCCGTGCGTTCGAGCCGTTCTTCACGACGCGCCGCGGCCAGGGCGGCTCGGGCCTCGGCATGCACATCGTCTACAACCTGAGCACGCAGGTGCTGCGCGGCCGCACGCAGATCGAGAGCGCGCCGGGGAAGGGTTTCCGTTTCGTGCTGCGCTTCCCCGCATAGCCCCGCCGCCGCGCACGATGGGCGTCATCCCATCGACTGGCGTCATCCCGGTGCAAGCCGGGACCCAGCGCCTTTTTAGCGCCGTGTTGTCACAGGCACCGGGCCCCGACTTTCGTCGGGGTGACGCCGGGTGGAGTCGTGCGCGAGTCGCTAGTCCGGCAGCAGCTTCCGCACCGCCTCGGCCTTTTCCCAGTTCGAGAACAGGATGTCGACGAGCTGCGGATCGAACTTGATGCCGCGCTGCTGCTGGATGAAGACACGGATGTCCTCGGCCGGCCACGGCTCCTTGTAGCAACGCCGGCTGCCGAGCGCGTCGTAGACGTCGGCGAGCATCGCGATGCGCCCGCCGAGCGGGATGTTCTTGCCGGCGAGCCCGCGCGGATAGCCGGACCCGTCCCAGTTCTCGTGATGCGTCAGCGCGATCTCCGCCGCGAGCTCGAGCAGCGGCTGGCGCGCGCCGGCCAGCATCTGGAAGCCGAGCTCCGCGTGCGTACGCATCACCACGGTTTCCTCGGGCGTGTGCTTGCCGGGCTTGTTCAGCACGACGTCCGGAATGCCGAGCTTGCCGATGTCGTGCAGCGGTGCGGCGAAGCGCAGCGCCTCGGCTTCGCGGTCGGGCAGCCCGCACTGGCGCGCGAAGAATTCCGCGATGAGCCCGACCCGCTTGACGTGGTTCGCGGTCTCGCGCGAGCGCGACTCCGCCGCGCCCGCGAGCATGCAGATCGTCTCGAGCTGCGCCTCGTTGAGCTCGCGATTGAGATGAAGGTTCTCGAACGCGATCGACACGTTGGTGCAGAACACCTCGACGAGCCGGAAGTCGAGCTCGTCGAGCTTCCACGCCTCGCCGACGTAGAGCAGGCTCTCGGAGTGGCGGCTGTCGACGAAGTGCAGCACGTAATGATCGTCGCGGAACACGTGCTGCTTGCTGTCGTACGCGTCGAGCAGCGAGTGCGCGATGTGCTGCGGCAGGCGCTCGTCGGCGTTGCTTTCGACGTAGCGCGCGTACTCGCCGGTCGCGGCCGATACCTGGAAATGGTCGGGTGCGACGCCGGCCGGCGTGATGATGCGGCAGTAGAGCGCACCGCGCTCCATCCCGACGAGGTTCGCAAGCTGCGACAGCACCGCGGACGCGAACTCGTGGCTCTTCTGGTGCGAGAAGATGTAGGCGCTCGCATTGATGACGCGCTCGAGCCCGCGCTTCGACGCGTCGATCGTCATCATGTCGCGGTACGCGCGCAGCGCGGAATAGAGCGTCGTCGACAGCTTCTGCGCCGTCAGCTCGGTCTTTTCCTTGTAGTCGTTGATGTCGTAGTTCGCGATGACCTCGTGCTCGGGCGCATGCCCGGGCTGGCCGGTGCGCAGCACGATCCGGATGAAGTGGTTGCGCAGCTCCTCGCGCACGTAGCGCACGAGGTCGAGCCCGGCCTGGTCGGTTTCCATCACGACGTCGAGCAGCATCACCGCGATGTCGGGCTGCTCGCGCAGCATCGCGCGCGCCTGTGCGGCGGAATGCGCGGAGAGGAACTCGATCGGTCGCTGCTCGAACCGGAAGTTCGACAGCACCAGGCGCGTGACCTGGTGGACCTCGGGCTCGTCGTCGACGACGAGCAGCTTCCACGGTGCGAGCGCTACGCGCTTCGGCGCGACGACCTCGTGGTGCTCAGCAACGACGCTCATGGCGCCACCCCTTTCCCCTGCGACGCAACCATATCTACCCTCAAGTAAAGGAATAGGGAAGGGCGGTTCGATATCGACCCGTTACGAGGCTGTGGACGGGGCCGGGGGCCTCCCATGCCGGGGCGTCAGTCGGCCCCGGCGAAGAGCTCGCGGCCGATCAGCATGCGGCGGATCTCGTTGGTGCCGGCGCCGATTGCGTAGAGCTTTGCGTCGCGCAGGATCCGCCCGGTCGGGTACTCGTTGATGTAGCCGTTGCCGCCGAGTGCCTGGATCGCCTCGAGCGCGACCTGGACCGCCGATTCCGACGCGTGCAGCAGGCACGAGGCCGCGTCGATCCGTGAGGTGCGGCCCTCGTCGTAATCGCGCGCGACCTGGTAGGCGTAGGCACGCGAGGACTGCAACATCGTGTACATGTCGGCGAGCTTCGCCTGCATGATCCCGAACGTCCCGATCGGCTGGTCGAACTGCTTGCGCTCGCGCACGTACGGCAGGGCGGCGTCCATCGCGGCCTGCATCAGCCCGATCGGACCGCCGCTCAGGACCAGGCGCTCGGTGTTGAGGCCCGACATCAGGATCTTCACGCCCTCGTTCACGGCACCGAGCACGTTCTCGGCGGGGATCTCGCAGTCCTCGAACACGAGCTCGCAGGTGTTCGAGCCGCGCATGCCGAGCTTGTCGAGCTTCTGCGCGGTGCGGAAGCCCTTCATCCCGCGCTCGACGATGAATGCGGTCATCGCGCGCGATTTGTATTCCTTCGGCGCCGTGCGCATGTAGACCACGAGGACCGACGCCTCCGGCCCGTTCGTGATCCACATCTTCGAGCCGTTCGCGACGTAGATGTCGCCACGACGTTCCGCACGGCACAGCATCGAGCCGACGACGTCCGAGCCCGCGCCGGGCTCGCTCATTGCGAGCGCACCGACGTGCTCGCCGCTGCAAAGCCGCGGCAAATACTTCGCGCGCTGCGCCTCGCTGCCGTTGTTGTAGAGGTTCTGGAGGCACAGGTTCGAATGCGCGCCGTACGACAGGCCGACCGAACCCGAGGCGCGCGAGATCTCCTCCATCGCGACGAGATGCGCAAGGTAGCCGAGGCCCGAGCCGCCGTATTCGCCCGGGATCGTCAGCCCGAGCAGCCCCATCTCGCCGAGCTTCGCCCACAGATCCGGCGGGAACACGTTCTCGTGGTCGATCGCGTCGGCGCGCGGCGCGATCTCCTTCGCCGCGAACTGCCGCACGGACTCGCGCAGCAGGTCGAGCTCTTCACCCAGCGGAAATGCACGCATCGATCAGTCCACCGTCACAGAGAAGTACTGTAGGAGGGGCCTCAGCCCCGAGCTCTTCGAACGCGAATCGCCTCGCATCGCGGCTGAGGCCGCTCCTACAGCGGCGCGTGCGGCCCGCGAGCATTCGCGATCAGCCGTTACCGCGCATGCGCCCGAGG
>DATLNY010000485.1:0-2384 GCA_035536495.1 Candidatus Saccharimonadia bacterium
TCGAGCTTGCGGTGTCCCGTGACGGCCGGATCGGTCGGCGCGTAGCGCTTGCCCTGCGCCGTACCCCCACGCCATGCCGCGAGCGGCGCGCCCTCGAGTGCGACGAGATAGACGCGCGCAGCTTCGCGCTTGGCGTCGGCCGCGGGCGTCGCTGCAGGTGCCGCGCCGCAAAGTGCCAACGCCAGCGCAGCGGTGATGAGACGTACTCGCATTGGACAGCTCCGGTGAGCCGGGCGCAGGACCCGCGCGCAAGTTCGCGCGGCCTAACGAAAATCCAACGTGCGCCCGCCGGTTGGACGACGATAAGTGTGCCGGGGCGATGGAAAATCGCACCGCGACCCCATGAAGGATTGCACGCATTCAGGAAGGCAGACGTGAAGACACCCCCTGAGGACTCGTTCGCCCTGCTGCGCGCGTATCTCGGTGCCGACTATTCCGCCGGCGACGGCGCCCGCAAGTGGCTGTTGCGCATCGGGCAAACGCCGCAGGGCGAGGCGGAAGCCGATGTCGCGCTCGCTTTCCTGACCGCCTGGAACCCGCGTTCGCTCGCGCGTGGCGAGCGCGAGAACACGACGGCGATGGCCGACCTGCGCGCGGCACTCGAGCGCGACGGCGCGCGCGTGCTCGATGGCGAAGGCAGCTGTCCGGAGGGCACCTGGAGCGAGCCGAGCTTTCTCGCGCTCGGGCTGTCGCCCGAACGCGCCGACGCCCACGCGGCGCGCTACGAGCAGAACGCGATCGTGACCGCACGCGCGGGGGAGCCGGCCCGGCTGCGCGTCTACCGCGTCGAATGGAAGGAGCCGGTCGAGGCGGCGAGTATCGACACGCGTTTCATCGACTGGGTAGCATCGCCGATCGTCGAGTGAGCGCGCGCGTGGGCGCCGCGGTCGCGCGAGCCCCCTGCTGTCCCATCCGCGTGCGCTCCCACGGCGCACGCGACGGAACCCCGGTCGCGTGTCCGAAGACGTTCCGAACGAGGTCCCGCTGCTCGCCGCCCGCGCGCTCGCGTTCTCGCGCGGCGACGAGGCGATCTTCGGGCCGCTCGATTTCACGCTCGCACCGCACGAGACGCTCGTCATGGAAGGCGGCAACGGCGCCGGCAAGACGACGCTGATCCGCGTGCTCGCGGGGCTGCTGCAGCCGGGATCCGGCTCGATCGAATGGCGCGGCGAGCCGCTCGCAACACTCGACCCCGATCCCGGCCGCATCGCGCTGCTCGGCCACCACGTCGCGCTGAAGGCCGACCTTACGCCGCGCGAGAACCTCAAGTTCCGCATCGCGCTGCAGGGCCTGCGCGCCGGCATCACGATCGTCGCGGCGATGAAGAGCGTCGGGCTCGAGGGCTACGAGGACGTCGCGGTCCGCACGCTTTCCGCGGGGCAGCGCAAGCGCACCGCGCTCGCCGCGCTGCTGCTGTCTCCCGCGCTGGTCTGGCTGCTCGACGAGCCGTACGCGAACCTCGATCGCGAGGGCCAGGTGCTCGTCGACCGCATGCTCGAAGCGCATGCGACGCGCGGTGGCGCGACCGTGCTGACGAGCCACGGGCTCGTGCAGCCTGCGCTCGCGCGCTGCCGTTTCCATGCGCTCGGGGTCGCGGCGTGAGGCCCGGCGCACCCGCGACCGCGTTCGCGGCGCTGCTTCGGCGCGACCTGCTGGTGTTCTGGCGGCACCGGTCGGACGCGCTCAATCCGCTCGTGTTCGCGCTGATCGTCGTGACGATGTTTCCGCTCGCGCTGGGCCCGGACGCAAGCAAGCTCGCGCCGATCGCCGGTGGCGTCACGTGGGTGACCGTCGTGCTCGCGAGCCTGCTCTCGCTCGATGCGCTGTTTCGCAGCGACGCCGAGGACGGCAGCCTCGACCTGCTCGTCGCGAGCGGCCAACCGCTCGCGCTGCTCGCTGCTGCGCGGCTGCTCGCGCACTGGCTCGGGACCGGCCTGCCGTTGACGCTCGCAGGGCCGGTGCTCGCGGCGCTGCTCGGGCTGCAGGCGGCCGCGGTCGCGACGCTCGCCGTGGCGCTCGCGCTCGGCACGCCGCTCCTGTCGCTGCTCGGCGGCGCGTGCGCGGCGTTGACGGTGGGCTTGCGTCGCTCTGGTATTCTGCTGTCGCTGCTCGTGCTGCCGCTGACGCTGCCGGTGTTGATCTTCGGTGCCGGCGCGGTCGAGGCGGCGGTGTCGGGCGCGACGGTCCAGGTTCCCCTGTTGTTCCTCGCCGCGGGCCTCGTGCTCGCGCTGCCGCTCGCGCCGCTCGCGTGCGCGGCGGCGATCAGGCTCAACGTCTCGTGACACGACCGCCGTTCATGCCACGCTGGAGCGCCGGACGGGAAGGTTTGCTGCAATGAACGCGCTGACGCTGTGGTTCCACAAGCTGGGCTCCCCACCGTATTT
>DATLNY010000486.1:0-5258 GCA_035536495.1 Candidatus Saccharimonadia bacterium
TGGAGCGCCTTTTGTTGCTTGGACGAAATCTCGTCCACCAGGCGCCCACACAAGTCACCTGCGCACGCTGTCAAGGAACATCCTCTCTTGCGACCGGCTCGACCTTTCGTCGTGCCAGGGGCTGTGCCCGAGGGAGCCGCACATTATAGGGGGCTTTCCGGATCCGTCAACATCACGATGCTGAACGGAAGCGGCGCCCGCCCGATGTGCGGGGCGCGCATCCTATCCAGATCGCACGCGCGATGAAAGACCCGCGTGCGAACCTAGAATCCACGCGGGTTGCAGCCACCGACGCGAGCACAGGAGACGATGGAAATTCCGCAGGCGCGTACGGCAGAGGCTGTCGCGCGGGCCGTCGCGCTCGCCGACCAGTGCGTCCGTTGCGGGCTGTGCCTGCCGCACTGTCCGAGCTATCGCGTGCGCGCCGAAGAAGGCGAGTCGCCGCGCGGGCGCATCGTGTTCGCCCGGGCGCTCGCGCTCGGCACGCTCGAGCGCTCGTTGAAGCTCGCGCAGCATCTCGACGGGTGTCTCGCGTGCGGCGTCTGCGAAGAAGTGTGCCCCTCGCGCGTCTCCTACATCGAGATCGTCGTTGCGACCCGCGCAGCCGGGACGAGGACGCCGCGAGCGCGCGCTGCGTCACGATGGTTGCGAGCCTTCTCGCGATCGCGCGTTGCGTCGCGCATGCTGCTTGGCCTCCGGGGTGCGCACCGTCTAGCGCGCCACGCCCGCGCATGGCCGCGTCTCGCTGCGGCGCTCGAAGCGCTCGCGGGGCTGCCTGACCGTCCGGGACCACGCGTACGCTCGATCGCCGCCGACGGTGCTGCGCGCGCCGCGGTCGCGCTGTTCCGCGGTTGCATCGCCCGCGAGATCGATGCCGATACGCACGCGGCGGCCACGCGCGTCCTGTCCCGCCTCGGATACGACGTGACGGTACCGACTCAAGCCCACTGTTGCGGAGCCCTCGCCCTGCACGCCGGCGAAACCGGTGAGGCCGATTGCGCGGCGCTAGCGGCCGCCGCCGTATTTCGCACGACCGGCGCGGCGGCAATCGTCACGTCGGCCTGTGGCTGCACGGGACAGGTCCACGGTGCGGTGGCGCGTGCGGCGGGCATCGCGGGCCACGACGTGCTCGCGTTGATCGCGAGCGATCCGCGCTACGCATCGCTGCCACTGCGGTCCGACCCGCGGCGTGTTGCGCTGATGCTGCCGTGCACGCAAACGCAGGCCGGCGGTCACGAACCGGTTCGCGCCGTGCTCGCGCGCATCCCCGGGCTCGACGTGCGGGTGCTGCCGCTGCAGCCGCGCTGCTGCGGCGCCGCAGGAACCTATTTCATCGAGCAGCCTGAGATCGCGATGCCGCTGCGCGACGAGCGCGTCGACCAGATCCTCGCGCTCGCGCCGGACCTCGTCGTGACGACGAACGTCGGTTGCCGCATCTACCTGCAGGCCGGGCTGCGCGCGCGCGGCAGCGCGCTCGAGGTCTGCCATCCGATCACACTCGTCGACGGCGCCCTCACCGCATGACCCTCGAACGCGACTACACCGCCGGCGACCGCGTGCTCATGCACCTGCAGCGCGCGCTTCGCGTTTCCGCCGGTCCGACGCCGCGCTCGGCGGCATACCCCGGCGCGCCACACCCGGAACAAAGCGCAAGCGACGCCGAGCGCGCCCACGCCGCGGGTCTCATGCGGGTCAATCATGCGGGCGAGGTTTCCGCGCAGGCGCTCTATCTTGGCCAGGCGGCCGTTGCGCGCGATACCGCACTGCGCGAACACCTCATGCGAGCCGCGGCACAGGAACAGGACCACCTCGCCTGGTGCGCCGAACGCCTCGCGGAACTCGGAAGCGCACCAAGCCGCTTCGACGCGGCGTGGTTCGCCGGCGCGTGGACGATCGGCGCGCTCGCGGGCCTTGCGGGGGATCGAACGAGCCTCGGCTTCGTCGTCGAGACCGAGCGCCAGGTCGAGGCGCATCTCGGCGAGCATCTGCTCGAGCTGCCCGAGGACGACGCGCGCAGCCGCGCGGTCGTCGCACGAATGCAGGCCGACGAGGCGCGGCACGGCCAGGAGGCGAGCGAAGCGGGCGCTGCCGCATTGCCGGAGCCGGTGCCGCGCGCGATGGCGCTCGCGGCCGCCGTGATGAA
The DNA here is from genome assembly GCA_035536495.1 of Candidatus Saccharimonadia bacterium. Taxonomy (GTDB): domain Bacteria; phylum Pseudomonadota; class Gammaproteobacteria; order Xanthomonadales; family Ahniellaceae; genus DATLNY01. The sequence goes on from DATLNY010000486.1 coordinate 2,144, forward strand.
GTGGGTCGCCTACCGGATCTAGCGGACGCTAGACGAGGTTGCGGCCGTGGAACAGCTCCTCGATCTCGCGCTTGAGCTGCAGCTCGATGCGCGTGCGTTCCTTGAACGACAGGTCGGTCGCCTGCGCCTCGAAGAGGTAGGTGTCGAGCTCGAAGTCCTTGACGTGCATCTTCGTGTGGAAGATGTTTTCCTGATACACGTTGACGTCGAACATCTCGTACTTCTTCTTGATGTGCCGGGCGAGGTAGTCCTGGATCGAGTTGATCCGGTGGTCGATGAAGTGCTTCTTGCCCTTCACGTCGCGCGTGAAGCCGCGCACCCGGTAATCCATGATGACGATGTCGGATTCGAAGCTGTCGATGAGGTAGTTCAGGGCCATCAGCGGCGAGATGACCCCGCAGGTCGCAACGTCGATGTCGGCGCGGAACGTCGCGATGCCCTTTTCCGGATGCGTTTCCGGATAGGTGTGCACGGTGATGTGGCTCTTGTCGAGGTGCGCGAGCACGGTTTCCGGAATGACGTCGCGCCCTATCTTCTCGACGATCGGGTGCTCGGAGATCAGGATCGTCACCGACGCGCCCTGCGGGTCGTAGTCCTGCCGTGCGACGTTGAGGATGTTCGCGCCGATGCGCTCGGCGACCTCGGTCAGGATCTGGGTCAGGCGCTCCGCGTTGTACGCCTCGTCGATGTACTCGATGTAGCGGTCGCGCTGCTCATTCGTGACGGCATAGCTCAGGTCGTAGATGTTGAAGCTGAGCGCCTTGGTCAGGTTGTTGAATCCCTGGAGCTTCAGCCGCGGAAGGGGTTTGACCATCGCTCGAGCCTCGCTTGGCTGCGTCCGCAGCGGGCATGGAAGGGGCGCCGGATTATCGGCGGTGGTGCGACGGCCGCAAGTGCCGGCGCATTCTACGACGAGCGCATGAATCCCGGTTTGCCGCGACGGCGCAGGGCGCCCGGCGCCGCGGCGGTTTGAAATCCGTTGGCAAGCGGCCTATAAACTCTCATCCACCTTGAGGATTCGGACATGCCGAATGCCGTTGCCGAACGGCTCGCAGCGCTCGAGGACGCAGCGCCTCGCAACATCACGCCGCCGCTGCTGACGCTCGACGACGCGTCGCTCGCCAAGTTCCTGGCGGTGTGCCACCGCCGCCGCTATCCCTCGAAAACCGCGATCTTCCGGCCGGGCGATCCTGCGGCGACGCTCTACTACATCATCGACGGATCGCTCTCGATCTCGAGCGAGGACGACGAGGGCCGCGAGCTGATCCTCGCGTACGTCAACAAGGGCGAGTTCGTCGGCGAGATGGGCCTGTACGTCGACACGCAGCGCCGCGAAGTCCTCATGCGCTCGCGTACCGCGTGCGAGCTCGCCGAGATCAGCTACGAGCGCCTGTTCAACCTGTTCGGCGGACCGCTGGCGGGCGAATGCCCGCGCATCCTGTTCGCGATCGGATCGCAGCTGACGAAGCGCCTGCTCCACACCAGCCGCAAGGTGTCGCGCCTCGCCTTCATGGATGTGACCGGACGGGTCGCGCGCACGCTGCTCGACCTGTGCTCGGAACCGGATTCGCTGTCGCATCCGCAGGGCACGCAGATCCGCGTTTCGCGCCAGGAGATCAGCCGCATCGTCGGCTGCTCCCGCGAGATGGTCGGACGCGTGCTGAAGCAGCTCGAGGAAAACGGCAAGATCTCGGTCAAGGGCAAGACGATTGTCGTGTTCGGCACGCGCTAGCGCCGCAATCCACGCGGGCCCTGCTGCGCGTCCGGCGCTTCCCGGAAGATCATGTAGACGTCCGAGCGCGCGTAGTGCGAGTCGGGCTTCGGCGCGCGCTGCCGCTCGAAACCCATCGATTCGTAGAGGCGAAGGGCCGGCGCGAGCTTCGAGCTCGTCTCGAGGAACAACGTTTGTCCGCGTCGGGCGCGGAACTCCGCGATCGCCGCGGCCAGCAGGGTGCGGCCGATGCCGCGTCCCTGGTAGCGCTCGTCGACCGCCATCTTCGTGAGCTCGTAGACCAGCGGCGCGTCGAGCTTGAGCGCGCAGGTTCCGACGATTTCGCCGCCCGATCGCGCGAACAGGATCGCGCCGCCCGGGCCCAGGATCTCCCGTTCGGGCTCGGAGAGCACGCGCTCGTCGATCGGCTCGAGCACGAAGAACTTCGTGAGCCACGCGGCGTTGAGCCGGTGGAAATGCGCGCGTAGCGCCGGCTCGAAGGGCACGATTGAAACGGCCTCGCCGGGGCTGCGGGTTGTCGCCGATTCGTCATCCAACATGGCCGTCTCGATCCTTCGCTGCAAACCGGTCTACCGGCGCTGCCCGCCCCGCGGCGAACGCCACGCCGCTCAGGCGAACAACTCGCGCAGCGCGGCACCGGGGTCCGACGCCCGCATGAACGCTTCCCCGACGAGGAACGCACCGACTCCGGCCGCGCGCAAGGACTCGACGTCTTCGGGCGTGCGGATTCCGCTTTCCGCGACGACGACGCGGTCCGAGGGCACGCGCGCGCGGAGCGAGCGCGTCGTCTCGAGCGAGACCGCGAACGTGCGCAGGTCCCGGTTGTTGATCCCCACCAGCGGCGTGTCGAGCGCGAGCGCTCGGTCGAGCTCGCTGCCGTCGTGCACCTCGACGAGGACGTCGAGCCCGAGCTCCCGGGCGAGCGCGGCGAGCCGCCCGAGCTCGGGGTCGGTCAGCGCCGCGACGATCAACAGGATGCAATCGGCGCCGATCGCGCGCGCCTCGTAAACCTGATACGCGTCGATCGTGAAGTCCTTGCGCAGGACCGGCAGCGCGCACGCCGCGCGCGCATCGACGAGATGCCGCTCGTCGCCGCCGAAGAAGTCGCGGTCGGTCAGGACGGAAAGGCAGGTCGCGCCGGCTTCGGCATAACTGCGCGAGATCGCGGCAGGTTCGTAATCGGCGCGGATCACGCCCTGCGATGGCGATGCCCGCTTGACCTCGGCGATGACCGCCGCCCCGCCGGCCGCAATGCGGGCGCGCAGCGCGTCGGCAAAGCCGCGGGCGGGCGGTGCGGCCGCGATGCGGGAGCGCAGCGTGTCGAGCGGCACGGCGCACGCGCGCGCGTCGACCTCGACCCGCTTGCGAGCGAGGATCCGCGCG
>DATLNY010000487.1:0-2394 GCA_035536495.1 Candidatus Saccharimonadia bacterium
AGAGTGTTCACGAGCGAGCCGATGTGATCGCGTCCGACGTTGAGGGCCGAGTCATAGAGCGGTCGTCCGCGCAGCGCACGGTCCACGCTCGCGAGCTCGAAGGTCGTCGAAGCCTGGCCGATGGCCATGTCCACGAGCGCCCCGAGCGATGCGACGATGATCCCGGCCAGGACGAGCTTGGTCATGTCTATGGCGAAGCCGGTCCCGACCGCGAGGAACACCGACTCCTCGTCGCCAAGGCCCGTCACGCGCGCCACGAGGATCCCGACCCACCCCCGCGAGGCGACGACGATGAGGCCGACGGTCGTGCCGGCGAGCGCTGCCGTGCTCTTGCGGTTGAAGCCGTGCACCACGTAGACGGTGGCGAACAGCACGAGGGCCGAGCCGATCAGTGTCGCGAGCAGTGGATCGTCGCCGCGCTGGATCGACGGCATCACCGCGAGCAGGAACGCCGCGACGCTCGCGGCCAGCCCGACCAGCGAGAGCAGGCCCTTGAGGCGGGCGACCGCGAGCAGGGCGATCGCGGCCGCGCCGGCGATCGGCGCGAGGGTCGGCGTGCGGACGACCTCTTCGATGGCGTACTGCGGCTCGCCCGCGTCGTCCCGCGTCTGCGACACGAGCACCTGATCGTCCACGCGCAGCAGGCCGTTGCGCGTGATCGGGACGCGGCCTCCCCAGGGAAGCTCGACGCGGTCGCCGCGGTAGAGCGAGCCCTGCAGCTCGACTTCGACCTGCTGCGTCAGCTGCACGATGCCGTCGGGCGTGCTGCGCTCGGTCGTCGAGATCACGCGCGTGACGCGCGCGTCGAACACGTCGCCGGTGCGGCCGGTGTACGCGTCCGAGCAGCCTGCGGCGAGCGCTGCGAGCAATAGCAGAGGCAGCGCGCGGCCCATGCGCAAGACGTTACGCGAGGGTCACTCGCTCTCGCCGCCGAACAGCAGCTGCTGGAGGTCAGGCAGCGCCGCGCCCACGCCGAAGACGAACAGGACGCCGATGTACAGGCTGAGCGCGCCCGCGACGACGCCGAGCGCGATGTAGATCGCGCGCATGCGCTGCGCGCCGATAAAGCCGGTCGCCGTCACGACGGCGACGAGCGAATTCGAGATCAACAGGCCCACCGTGAACGCCGCGAGGATCAGCACACCTCGCGATGCGTCCGCGGACGCGCCGGCCACGCCCGCGAGGAGCAAGGCCTGCGACCCGGTCTCGGCACCGATGCCGTGGATCACGCCCACGCCGAACGCGGTGCCCGCGCCGTACTGCGTCGCGTGCGCCGACGGGTGGTGCTCGTGCCCGTGCACGCGCGCCTGGAGCGCGCCCCAGCCGTAGCGCGCAGCATCGAAGAGCAGCATCCAGCGGCTGCGCAGGCGGAAGTCGCCACGCCCGCGCAGGGACTGCGCCACCGAGTAGAGGACCCACGCGCCGAGCAGGAGCAGCGTGACGCCGACGATCTTCTCGAGGATCGGGTCGATCCACTCGGGGAGGATCGCCGCGAACAGCAGCGCGGCGACGCCGAGCGCGACGACCATGCTGGCGTGCCCGAGCGCGTACAGCGTGCCGAGGCCGAGCGCGTGGCGTTGCTCGTGGGTGAACCTCGACTCGAGGAACGCGTGCCCGACCGGGGCGTCGGAATGCGCGTGGTCGTGTTCGGTGACGTGCTCGCCGTGGCCGCCGCTCGCGATCGGAGCTGTCGCCGGGACGTCGACGTCCGCGTGGCTCGCGGATGTCGTGCTCGTGATGTCCGTGATCGCCGCTATGTGATCCCAGTCGAAGCCGTGACGGAAGCCGAGGGCGACCATTCCAAGCAGGATCGCGATGAGCGCTGGATCCAACAGGCAAGACCCTATCGCCTCACGACGTCCGATGCGCGCTCGCCGCCGTATCCTCGAACGAGTCATGCGATGCATTCGCGTCCTGCTCGCCGTCCTGATGTGCCTGCCCGTTCTTGGCGGCGCGGCGGATGCGCACGAGCGGCGCACCGTGGGTCCGTACCAGCTGGTGGTGGGCTGGCTGGACGAGCCGGCGTTCGCTGGGATCGCGAACGCGGTCGATCTGCGCGTCACCGACACGCGGGCAACGCCAGCATCTGCGGTCGAGGGGCTCGAGAGGACGTTGTCGGTCGAGGTCTTCCAGGGCGGCCTCACGACGCCATTCGCGTCAACGTTCCGCGCTCGCTTCGGGGTCCCGGGTGGCTACGCCGCTGACATCGTGCCGACGCGCGCGGGCAGCTACCGATTCGTCATCACGGGCAGGATCGGCGACCTCAACGTCAATGAGACGTTCGAGTCCGGACCCGGGCGGTTCGACGAGGTACGCGCACAAGGTGCCCTGCAATACCCCGTCCAGGTCCCCGCGGGAGCGGACCTCGGCTCGGCGATCGCAGACGTTCGCGCG
>DATLNY010000488.1:0-2373 GCA_035536495.1 Candidatus Saccharimonadia bacterium
CGCGCTCGTGGGGATCGTGCGGCAGCTCGACGTGCGCCGCGCGCAGGTACTGATCGAGGGCGTCATCGCCGAGGTCTCGGACGAATACGCGGCCCAGATCGGCGTGCAGTGGCAGAGCACCTCGCTCGACCAGCGCGCCGACGGCTCGCTCGGCGAGGGCGTCATCGGCGGCACGAACTTCCCCGGTGCGGGCGGGCCGGGCGGCATCCTCGGCGCGGCGGTCAATCCGCTCGGGGTCGGCGGCGGCCTCAACGTCGGCTACATCGGCGGCACGATCACGCTGCCGGGCTCGGACACGCCGATCCTGCAGCTCGGCGCGCTGATCTCGGCGCTGCGCGGCGACGGCAAGACCAACATCCTCTCGGTCCCGAACGCGGTCGCGCTCGACCACCAGGAGACGCAGCTCAAGGTCGGACAGGAAGTGCCGTTCCTGACGGGCTCGTATTCGAATCTGTCCGGCGTCGGCGGCGGCACGGGCGGCGCCTCGCCGGTCAATCCGTTCCAGACGATCGAGCGCAAGGACGTCGGGCTCAACCTCACCGTCACGCCGCACATCAACGAAGGCGACAGCGTGCGGCTCGACATCAAGCTCGAGGTCTCCTCGCTCGCGCCGAACGTCGCGGGCGCGTCGGACCTCATCACGAACAAGCGCGAGATCACGACCGCGGTGCTCGTCGCCGACGGCGCGATGCTCGTACTCGGCGGTCTCGTTTCGGAAGAGCTGCGCGAGAACGTCAGCAAGGTGCCGGCGCTCGGCGACATCCCGGTGCTCGGCAACCTGTTCCGCTACCGCAACACGAACCGCGTCAAGCGCAACCTCATGGTGTTCCTGAAACCGACGATCCTGCGCGACCCGGCGCTCGAGTCGGCGGTGTCGAGCGAGAAGTACAACTTCATCCGCACCGAGCAGCTGCGCATGCGCGACCGCCGCGAGGTCCTGACGCGGCCCGAGCAGTACCCGGTGCTGCCCGTGTGGCGCGTGCCGATGCCGCTGCCCGACAGCCCGCGGTGAACAGGCCGGCCCGCCCGAATTTCGCATTCGCGAAGCGCCACGGCGCGACGCTCTCGGAGTGGCGCGGGGAGATCGCGTACGTCGTGCACCGTCCCGGCGTGAAGATCGAGACGCTCGCGGAGCTGCGCCGCTACCTCGACGCGCCGCTCGAGCTCGAGGAGCTCGCGCCGGCTGCGTACGACCACCTGTTGCGCGAGGTCTACGAGCAGGGTGGCGCAGACGCACGCACGGTGGTCGAGTCGTTCGATGACCACGCGGACCTCGATTCGCTCGCGGAGCACCTTCCCGAGCCGGAAGACCTCATGGAGGCCGACGACGACGCCGTCATCGTGCGCCTCATCAATGCGCTGCTGACGGAAGCCGTCAAGGAAAACGCCTCGGACATCCACATCGAGCCCTACGAGAACCGGCTCGTCGTGCGCTTCCGCATCGACGGCGTGCTGCGCGAGATCCTCGCGCCGCAGAAGGCGGTCGCAGCGCCGGTCGTCTCGCGCATCAAGGTCATGGCGAAGCTCGACATCGCCGAGAAGCGCCTGCCGCAGGACGGCCGCATCTCGCTTCGCATCGCGGGACGCCCCGTCGACGTGCGCGTTTCGACGATCCCCGCGGGACATGGCGAGCGCGTCGTGCTGCGACTGCTCGACAAGCAGGCCGGCCGTCTCGATCTCGCGAAGCTAGGCATGGACCCGCGCACGTACCGCGAGCTCGAGGACCTCATCTCGCGCCCGCACGGCATCATCCTCGTCACGGGGCCGACCGGCAGCGGCAAGACCACGACACTCTATGCGGCGCTGCTGAAGCTCAACAACGCGACGCGCAACATCCTCACGGTCGAGGACCCGATCGAGTACTACATCGACGGCGTCGGCCAGACGCCCGTCAACACGAAAGTCGACATGACGTTCGCGCGCGGGCTGCGCGCGATCCTGCGGCAGGACCCCGATGTCGTGATGGTCGGCGAGATCCGGGACCTCGAGACCGCGCAGATCGCGGTGCAGGCCTCGCTGACGGGGCACCTCGTGCTCTCGACGCTGCACACGAACTCGGCGGTCGGCGCGGTCGCGCGCCTGCGCGACATGGGCGTCGAACCGTTCCTGCTGTCGTCGTCGCTCGTCGGCGTGCTCGCGCAGCGCCTCGTGCGCGTGCTGGACCCGGCGCTGCGCGAAGCGTACGCCGCGAGCGAGAGCGAGCTCGCCGCGTTCGGCCGCGACCGCAGCGAGCAGGTCACGCTCTACCGGCCCGGCCCGAACGCGGTCGGCACGAACGGCGGCTACCGGGGCCGCACCGGAATCTACGAGCTCGTGCCGCTCGACGACACGCTGCGGCGCATGATCCACGACGGCGCGAGCGAGGCGCAGATG
>DATLNY010000489.1:0-2418 GCA_035536495.1 Candidatus Saccharimonadia bacterium
GTTCCTGACCGCCGTATCGCTCGTCGACGCCCGCAGCGGGTCCCATCGGTCCGCGCTCGATCGCACGACCGTGCGCTTCCGCGTGCTCGCGGCCGGAGAGATCGCGCGCTACGTCGAGCGCGAACAGCCGCTCGACTGCGCCGGCAGCTTCAAGTCCGAGACGCTCGGGATCGCGCTGTTCGAATCGGTCGAGACGAGCGATCCGACCGCGCTCGTCGGGCTCCCGCTGATCTCGCTGTGCGCGCTGCTGCGGCTCGAGGGGCTCGATCCGCTCGCATAGGAGTCAGCGGCGTTCGACCAGCTGCTCGGCGACGATGCGGGTCCTGCCGTTGCCGTCGGTCAGTCGCAGCGCGAGCTCGTGCGGCCCGCGCGCGAGCGTCGCGAGCTCGAGGCGTGCCTCGAAACCGACGCGAGGATGCCCGGGGTCCTCGGAACGCGGCCATTGCGCCCGGACCTCGGGCCGCGGCAGGCCGTAGCGCGCCGTCGCGCGCGACTCGCCGTCGACGAGGACCTCGACGCGCGCGATGCCGGCACGCTCGCTGATCGCCCAGCCGCGCACGGCGACGGTTTCGCCGGCGATCGCGCCGGCAACGGGCGCATCGATGTAGCCGAACGCCGGCAGCTCGCAGGTTCGCGCATCGCGGCCCGGCACGACCTCGAATGCAACGAACACGGCGCGGCCCGCGTCGAGGCGCAGCTCGTCGAGCATCCGGACCGCGCCGAAGCGCTCGCACAGCGACCGGTATGCGTCGAGGCGCTCGACCGGACGCCGCGACGTCTCCTCGACGGCGAGTATGCCGCGGCGCCACGGCATCGCGCGCAATGCGGCCTCGTCGCGCGACCAGATCGCGAGCTGCGCTGCGCGCCCGTGCTTGCGGTTCGCCGGATGATCGAGCACGTGGATCGGCACGGCGCCACCGAGCGCGAAGTCGAGCTCGGCGGCGAGCATGAAATTGTCGGCGATCAGCGCATCACCGCCGGCGCCGCGGCGGCGCACCTCGTCGAACCAGGCGCCCGCTTCGTGCCAGCCGCGGGTGTTGTCGGTCAACCATCCAAGCGCGAGCGGCGTTGCACCCGCGTTGCCGCGCAGGAGCAGGAACGGCACCGCCAGCGTCAGCGCGGCGCCCAGAGCGACCCCGGCGACGACGAGCGCGCGGCCCGCGGCGCGACGGCTCCAGTCGCGCAGCAGCGCCGGGACGAGCGGCAACGCGAGGAGGTAAGCCGGCAACGGCCAGTGGAAGCGGCTGCGCTCGAGGTCCGCGAACAGGCCGACGACGAGGTAACCACCCAGCAGCCCCGCCGCGAGCGTCCACAGCAGCGCGGTGCCCGGGGCACGGGGAGCGCGCGCGCCGCGCACGATCGCGACCACGCACGCGGCGAACAGCACCGGCGTCGTCACGAGCGCCTGCACGAACGGCTCGCGCAGCGCACGAGGATCGAACGCCCAGGCGTGGCGATCGACGAACTGGAACGAAAGCGCCGCGAAGTCGTGCGCGTAGTTGAACGCGAGCGACGGCAGCAGGCCCGCTGCGCCGACGCACTGGGCGAGCCAGAAGCCGGGCCGGCGCAGCATCGCGCGGCCGTCGGGCGTCACGAGCAGGAACGCAGCGCCGGCGAGATAGAACATCGCGTACCGGTAGTGCGAGAGCCAACCGAGTGCCACGAGCGCGCCGCAGAGCAGCCAGTCGCGCGTCCGGTCGCGGCGGATCGCGACGAAGAGCGCCGGCGCCGCGGCAACGATCGCGACGGTCAACGGCACGTCGGGCAGCGCGAACACGCCGAGCAGCGCGGCGAGCGGCACGCACAGCACGAGCGTCCCTGCGTGCCACGCGTCGCGCGCATCGACGACGCAGCGCGCCCACGCGACCACGAGCCACGGCAACGCGGCGCCGACGAGCAGGAACGGCCATCGCACGCCGGCCTCGCCCGCGAACGGCAACGCGCGTCCGAGCGCGACGAGCCACGCCGTCAGCGGCGGGATGTCGCTGTATCCAGGCGCGAGCGCGCGGCTTTCCTGCCAGTAGAACGCCTCGTCGCCGAACAGCGCGACCGACGCCACGAGCGCGAGCTTCAGCGCGAACAGCGCGAGCCATGACGCGACGAACAGCGCGCGGGCGCGCGAGCGCGCCGCGTTGTCGCTAGACTCGAACGCGACGTCTTCACCTCGCGCGGATGCACCCGAGCTCATCGTCCGGATCATGACGCAAGCCCCGCTGCCGATGCGACCGATGCACGCGGGCCCGACGACGGGCCAGCTCGGCGACGCGCTCGCTCAGGCCAACGCGGTCGTCCTCGGCAAGCCCCACGAGATCCGGCTCGCGTTCTCGTGCCTGCTCGCCGGCGGCCACCTGCTGATCGAGGACCTGCCCGGAATGGGCAAGACGACGCTCGCGCACGCGCTCGCCTCCACGCTGGGGC
>DATLNY010000490.1:0-9225 GCA_035536495.1 Candidatus Saccharimonadia bacterium
GACTTGTCCTCGAGGTCCTGCGCGCCGGTCAGCGCGGCGGCTTCGAGTATCAGCGTCCGGAACAGGTCGATCTCGTAGTTCGAGTGGACGTGCTGCAGCACCGCGGCGAGCCGCTCGAGCCCCATGCCGGTATCGACGCAAGGTGCCGGCAGCGGCGCGAGCGTGCCGTCGGCCGCCCGATCGAACTGCATGAACACGAGGTTCCAGATCTCGATGTAGCGATCGCCGTCCTGTTCGGCGGAACCGGGCGGTCCCCCCGCGATCTCGGGCCCGTGGTCGTAGAAGATCTCGGTGCACGGACCACACGGTCCGGTGTCGGCCATCTGCCAGAAGTTGTCGGACGCGTACGGGGCGCCCTTGTTGTCACCGATGCGCACGATGCGCCCGGCCGGGACGCCGATCGTGTCCTTCCACAGCGCGTAGGCTTCGTCGTCGGTGTGATAGACCGTGACCCAGAGCTTGTCGGCCGGCAGCCCGTACGTCTTCGTCAGCAGCTCCCACGCGTGGAGGATCGCCTCGCGCTTGAAGTAGTCGCCGAAGCTGAAGTTCCCGAGCATCTCGAAAAACGTGTGATGCCGTGCGGTGTACCCGACCTGGTCGAGGTCGTTGTGCTTGCCGCCGGCACGCACGCAGCGCTGGCTCGACGCCGCCCGCACGTACGAGCGCTTCTCCGCGCCGAGGAACACGTCCTTGAACTGCACCATGCCGGCGTTCGTGAACAGCAGCGTCGGATCGTTGCCCGGCACGAGCGGGCTCGACGCGACGACGGCATGCCCCTTCGCCTTGAAGAAATCGAGGAACGTCTGGCGAATCTCTGAAACGGTCTGCATGGGGGGGCCGCGCGCCGAAACAACTGGGACGCGGATTATGCGGGCTCGCGCTTGGGGGAGAAACTCTAGTCGCGCGAGCGGCCGACCGCGCGTGCGACGACGTCTGATGGAAAACCACGTCGTGCGAGGTATTGCGCCGCGCGCTCGCGAGTTGCGCGATCCCCGGCTGTGCCGCGCCGCTTCCGCACCGCGGCTTGCGCGACGGCGAGCCAGTCGACCGAGGCGAGCGTCTCGCGCACGGCCGAAGGCGCGATGCCGTGCGACACGAGCTCCGCCTCGATGTAGCGCGGTCCATACCCTGCACCGGCACGGCGTCGGATCAGCACTTCGGCGTAGCGCGCGTCGCTTTGTTCGCGACGCTCGGCGAGGCTGTCGAGCGCCGGTCGCGACTCCTCGCCGCCGTAGCCTTTTTCAGCAAGCTTCTGCTCGAGCTCGCGACGGGAGTGCTCGCGTCTGGCGAGCAGCGCGAGCGCCCGGTCGTAGGCGCTCGCGGGGGGAGACTCCGGGCCGGGCTTCCGCGTCGAGGATCGAAACGGACGGCCGGCCACGAAGGCGTTGCTCAGGCTTCCTCGAGCTCGGCTTCGGGTGTCGCGGCGAGCGGCTTGGCGTTGATGAGCTTCGCGCGAAGCTTCTCCTCGATCGAGGCTGCGACCTCGGGATTCTCCTTGAGGAAGATGCGCGTGTTGTCCTTGCCCTGGCCGATCCGGTCGCCGCCGTAGCTGTACCAGGCGCCCGACTTGTCGACGATGTTCTGCGCGACGCCCATCTCGATCAGCTCGCCTTCGCGCGAGGTCCCCTCGCCGTAGAGGATCTCGAACTCGGCCTGGCGGAACGGCGGCGCCATCTTGTTCTTGACGACCTTGACGCGCGTCTCGGAGCCGATGACTTCCTCGCCGCGCTTGACCGCGCCGATGCGACGGATGTCGAGCCGCACCGAGGCGTAGAACTTCAGCGCATTGCCGCCCGTCGTCGTCTCGGGGCTGCCGAACATCACGCCGATCTTCATGCGGATCTGGTTGATGAAGATCACGAGGCAGTTCGAACGCTTGATGTTGCCGGTCAGCTTGCGCAGCGCCTGGCTCATGAGGCGGGCGTGCAGGCCGACATGCGAGTCGCCCATCTCGCCCTCGATCTCGGCCTTCGGCGTCAGCGCCGCGACCGAGTCGATCACGACGATGTCGACGGCGTTCGAGCGGACCAGCATGTCCGCGATCTCGAGTGCCTGCTCACCGGTGTCGGGCTGCGACACGAGCAGATTGTCGACGTCGACGCCGAGCTTCGCGGCGTAGCCCGGATCGAGCGCGTGCTCGGCATCGACGAAAGCCGCCGTGCCGCCGGTGCGCTGGCACGCCGCGATGACCTGCAGCGTCAGCGTCGTCTTGCCGGACGACTCCGGTCCGTAGATCTCGACGACGCGGCCCTTCGGCAGGCCACCGATGCCGAGCGCGACGTCGAGGCCGAGCGAGCCGGTCGAGATCACCTCGGCGATGTCGCTGATGCGGTCGCCCATGCGCATGACCGCGCCCTTGCCGAACTGCTTTTCTATCTGCGAGAGGGCGGAAGTCAGCGCGCGCCGCTTGTTGTCGTCCATTGCGATTCCTCGGTGGTCTTGGGTCAGGGCGCGAGTGTCGGTCGCCTGTGTCTCAGTGCGCGAGATCGCGCAGCATCGACGGGCTCGATTATCCCACAGCGGGCGGGCCGGAAAATCGGCGCGGGCCGCGTCAGCTCGTGAGAATTCTCTTCAGCCCGGCGAGCGCGGCAAGGACGGTGTGGCGCCGCACCGCCTCGCGATCGCCGTCGAAATGGAAGCGTTCCATCGACGGGTAGCCACCGCGGCGCTTCCAGGCGATCCACACCGTTCCGACCGGCTTGTCGGTAGTGCCACCACCTGGGCCTGCGATACCGGTAACTGCGACCGCGACGCTCGCGCCCGAATGCGTCAGCGCGCCCGAGACCATTTCGAGCACCGTCGGCTCGCTGACGGCGCCGTGCTCGATCAACGTGCCTGGGCGCACGCCGAGCAGCGTTTCCTTGGCCTCGTAGCTGTAGGCCGTGATGCCGCAGTCGAACCACGCCGAGCTTCCGGCGACGTCGGTCAGCGTCTTGCCGATCCAGCCGCCCGTGCACGATTCCGCCGTCGCGAGCGATTGACCGTGCGTGCGAAGGATCTCGCCGATCTCGACCGCGATGTCGTGCAGGCGCCGGTCGTCCGGCATGTCGGTCTTGTCCATGGGCGCGGCGGACCGTATAACTCCCGGCCTTGCCTTGCCAAGTGCCCGTCGGCGCGATGCGGGCCCGAGCACCGTGCGCAGCCGTCGCGCGGGATCGAAACCGCACCGTATGGCGACCCGGCCATGAACGAATCCGCGCAGTTCGCCGAGCACACGCCGCTGATGCGGCAGTACTTCCGTGCGAAGACGGAATTTCCCGAGACCCTGCTGTTCTTCCGGATGGGGGATTTCTACGAGCTGTTCTTCGACGACGCGCGCAAGGCCGCTGCGCTGCTCGACATCACGCTGACGCAGCGCGGCCAGTCGGCCGGCCAGACGATCCCGATGGCGGGCGTCCCGGTGCATGCGCTCGAGACCCACCTCGCGCGCCTCGTCAGGCACGGCGAATCGATCGCGATCTGCGAGCAGATCGGCGATCCCGCGCTTGCGAAGGGGCTGGTCGAGCGCAAGGTCGTGCGCGTCGTCACGCCGGGCACGGCGACCGACGACGCGCGGCTCGACTCGCGGCGCGACCAGGTCCTGCTCGCGCTCGCGCGTCACGGTTCCCGCTACGGCCTCGCCGCCGCCGACCTGTCGTGCGGCCGCTTCGTGCTGAGCGAGCTCGACGACGAAGCGACGCTGTTCGCCGAGATCGCACGCCTTGCCCCCGCGGAAACGCTCACGGCCGAAGGTGCAAGCTGGCCCGCAGCGATCGCGCAGTTGCCGGGCCACAAGCGACGGCCGCCCTGGCATTTCGATCGCGACTCCGCGCAGCGTGCGCTGACGGAGCTGTTCCGCACGCGCGATCTCTCGGGGTTCGGCTGCGAAGGTTGCGATCTCGCGATCGCGGCGGCCGGCGCGGTGCTGCAATACGTCAAGGACACGCAGCGCGGCGCGCTGCCGCACTTCAGCGGGCTCGCGCGCGAGGACGCGGTCGAGACGGTCGGGCTCGACGCGGCGACGCGTCGCAACCTCGAGCTCGACCAGAGTACGGCCGGACGGCCGGAGCACGGCTTGATCGGGGTGCTCGACCGCACCGCGACGCCGATGGGCGCGCGGCTGCTGCGGCGCATGCTGCACCGACCGCTGCGCGACCACGCGGTATTGCGCGAGCGCCACCACGCGATCGCGCGCCTGCTCGACCTGCGCATCCATCTGCCGCTGCGCGAGCGACTGCGCGGATTCGGCGACGTCGAGCGCATCCTCGCGCGCGTCGCGTTGCGCTCGGCGCGCCCGCGGGACCTGTCGACGCTGCGCGATGCGCTCGCGGCGCTGCCGGGCCTCGTCGAGCTCCTCGCCGCGAGCGAGAGCGAGCTGCTCGCGCAGGTCGTCGCGGCGCTGTCGGGTCACGCGCCGAGCCACGAGGCGCTTGCCGCCGCGCTGGTCGAGCAGCCACCCGTGCTGCTGCGCGACGGGGGCGTCATCCGCGCCGGCCACGACGAGGCGCTCGACACGCTGCGCGCGCTGTCGTCCGACGCCGACGCGTTCCTCGCGCAGCTCGAGGCACGCGAGCGCGCGAGCTCGGGCATCGCGAGCCTGAAGCTCGGCTACAACCGCGTGCACGGCTACTACATCGAGGTCAGCCGCGGCATGAGCGAGCGCGTGCCGGCGCATTACACGCGGCGCCAGACCGTCAAGGGCGCCGAGCGCTACATCACCGACGAGCTCAAGCAGTTCGAGGACCAGGTGCTGTCCGCGCGCGAGCGCTCGCTGATGCGCGAGCGCGCGCTCTACGACGCGCTGCTCGACAAGCTCGCGCAGCGGATGCAGCCGCTGCGCGCCGCGGCCGACGGCCTCGCGTTGCTCGACACGCTCGCGAACCTCGCGGAGCGCGCCGACGTGCTCGACTGGCGTCGCCCCGAGCTCGACGCTGCAGCGGGGATCGAGATCCGCCGCGGCCGCCATCCGGTCGTCGAGTCCGTGCGCAGCGAACCGTTCGAGCCGAACGACTGCGTGCTCGGCGAGTCGCGCCGCATGCTTGTCATCACCGGTCCGAACATGGGGGGCAAGAGCACGTACATGCGGCAGGTCGCGCTGATCGTGCTGCTTGCGCATATCGGCTCGTGGGTGCCGGCCGAGATGGCGCGGATCGGTCCGGTCGATCGCATCTACACGCGCATCGGCGCGGGCGACGACCTCGCGCGCGGCCACTCGACCTTCATGGTCGAGATGGCGGAGACCGCGAACATCCTGCACAACGCAACGCCCGCGAGCCTCGTGCTGATGGACGAGATCGGGCGCGGCACGAGCACCTACGACGGGCTGGCGCTCGCGAAGTCGACCGCGATCGAGCTCGCGACGCACAACCGCGCGCTGACGCTGTTCGCGACGCACTACTTCGAGCTCACCGCGCTCGCCGAGCGCTATCCCGGCATCGCCAACGTGCACCTCGACGCGGTCGAGCACGGCGACGAGCTCGTGTTCCTCCATGCGGTCAGGGACGGACCAGCCAATCGCAGCTTCGGGCTGCACGTCGCAGCGCTCGCGGGGGTGCCGCGCGCGGTCGTGGCGCGGGCGAGAGACATCCTCGCGGGGCTCGAAACGCGCGCGGAAGCGACCGCGCCGCCGCTCAGCGCGACGGCGCTCGATGATCCGCACCAGCTCGGGCTGTTCGCGCGTGCGGCCTCGCCCGCGCTCGACGCGCTGCGCGAGCTCGATCCGGACGAGCTGACGCCGAAGCATGCGCTCGAGGCGCTCTACCGCCTCAAGGCGCTGCTGTGATCATTCCGCGTCGCCCTTGAGGCGGCGCAGCGCGCTGCGCGCGTGCTTCTCGGGCCGCGTCGGCGGGCGCGAGTAGCCGGCGCGGTCGAGGCGGCGCTTTTCGCGCGCGAGCTCGCGCGCAGCACGGCTCTCGTCGGACTCCCGATACAGCGCCTGCGCTTCGGTCGCGCTGCCGCGTCGCGCCGACAGCCCGTAGACGACGACTTCGATGCGTTCTTCGCCGCGCGTGATGCGCAACCGCTCCGCGGTCCGCAATGCGCGCGCGGGCTTCACTGCGGCGCCGTCGACCTCGACCTTGCCCGCTTCGATCGCGGTTTTCGCGAGGTTCCGCGTCTTGAAGAACCGGGCGGCCCAGAGCCAGACGTCGAGCCGCACCGTCTCGCAACCGCCTGCCTCGGCGGCACGCGCGTCGCTCATGCGGTCACGCTCGAGCGGACGCGGATGCGTAGTGGCGGGCGTGACCGGCATTGCTCGATGCCCGTCATGCGCATTCGGGTCAGGGCGCGAGGAACGAGTTCACGCGGCGGAGGTACGACGCGGGATCCTCGAGCGGCGTGCCCTCGGCGATCTGCGCCTGCTCGAGCAGCAGCAGCGCGAGGTCGGCGCTCCGCGCCTCGTCGGCCTCGTCGTGGTAGCGCCGCACGAGGCCGTGCGCGGGATTGATCTCGAGGATCGGCTGCGAGTCGGGTACCTCGTGGCCGGCATCCTGGAGCAGCCGTTTCATGTGGCTCGCCATGTCGTGCTCGCCGAGCACGAGCAGCGACGGCGTTTCAGTCAGGCGCGCCGAAACGCGCACGTCCCTGACGCGATCGCCGAGATGCTGCTTGAGCTTCGCGACGATGGGCTCGCCGGCCTGCTCGGCGTCCTTCAAGCGCGCGGCGTCGGCGCTGTCGCCGAGCGTGCCGAGGTCGAGCTCGCCCTTCGCTGCGTTCCTGAGCGGCTTGCCGCCGTGATGATGCAGGTACGACACCATCCATTCGTCGATGCGGTCGTGCATCAGCAGCACTTCGATTCCGCGGCTCTTCAGCACTTCGATCGCGGGATTGTGGCGGGCCTGCGCGTGGCTTCCGGCCGTCACGTACCAGATCGCGTCCTGCCCTTCCTTCATCCGCGCGACGTAGTCGTCGAGCGCGACGGTCCGGTCAGGACCTTCCGAGTGCGTCGAGGCGAAACGCAGCAGCTTCGCGATCCGTTCGCGATTGCCGAAGTCCTCGGCGAGGCCTTCCTTCAGGATGTTGCCGAACGCATCGTGGAACTGCCGGTACCTGTCCTTGTCGTCCGCCGCGATCCGGTCGAGCAGGTCGAGCGTGCGCTTGACGAGCCCGCCGCGGATCTGCGCGACGAGTCGGTTCTCCTGCAGGATCTCGCGGCTGACGTTGAGCGGCAGGTCGTCCGAGTCGACGACGCCGCGCACGAACCGCAGGTATGCGGGAAGCAACTGCTCGCTCGCATCCATGATGAACACGCGGCGGATGTAGAGCTTGAGCCCCTTGCGGTCGTCGCGGCCGCTGAACACCGCGTCCCACGGCGCCTTGGTCGGGACGTACAGCAACGACGTGTAGCTCTGGTTGCCTTCGACGCGGTTGTGCGTCCACGCGAGCGCATCGTCGCTCCCGTGCGTGAGGTGCTTGAAGAACGATTGGTAGTCGTCGTCGCCGAGCTCGGTTTTCGGCCGGGTCCAGAGCGCCGCGGCGTGGTTGACCGTTTCCCAGTCGCGGGTCGGCTTGCCGTCCTCGATCGTTCGCATGCGAATCGGGAAGCCGATGTGGTCCGAGTAGCGCGAAACGAGCTCGCGCAGCCGCCACGCGTCGAGGAACTCGTCTTCCTCGGCCTTGAGGTGCAGCGTGACCTCGGTGCCGCGATCCGCGCGCTCGATCGCCTCGAGCGTGTACTCGCCGCCGCCCTCCGAGCTCCAGCGCACGCCATCGCCCGGCGCTGCATCGGCGCGGCGAGTTTCGAGCGTGACGCGATCGGCGACGATGAACGCCGAGTAGAAGCCGACGCCGAACTGGCCGATCAGGCGCGAATCGGCGCGTGCATCGCCCGACAGCGCCTCGACGAACCGGCGCGTGCCCGAGCGCGCGATCGTGCCGATGTTGTCGGCGACCTCGTCGCGCGACATGCCGATGCCGTTGTCGCGCACGGTCAGCGTGCGCGCTTCCTTGTCGAACTCGATCTCGATCTTGAGCTCGGGATCAGCCTCGGCGAGCTCCGGGCGCGCGATCGCCTCGAACCTGAGCTTGTCGCACGCATCCGACGCGTTCGAGACGATCTCGCGCAGGAAGATGTCCTTGTGCGAATAGAGCGAGTGCGTGACGAGATGGAGGACCTGCGCGACTTCGGCCTCGAACTTGCGCGTTTCGGTTGCGGCGGTCATCGGCTGCTCTGGATCGTCGGGATCGGTGCCGCAATCATGGGTTCGCCACGCGCGAATTCAACGGGGCGCCCCGGAATGAAAAACGGCCGCAGGGCGGCCGTTTCTCGTCACGCGCGGAGCCGCGGGCTCAGTCGTTCTTCGACGGCCGGGCTGCGATGTCCTCGCGGATGCGCGCGGACTTGCCCTCGCGATCGCGCAGGTAATAGAGCTTCGCGCGGGCGACCTTGCCCTTGCGCTTGACCTGGATCGATTCGATCGCAGGGCTGTAGGTCTGGAACACGCGCTCGACGCCGGTGCCGTGCGACATCTTGCGCACCGTGAACGCGGAATTGAGGCCGCGGCTCTTGATCGCGATGCAGACGCCTTCGTAGGCCTGCACGCGCTCGCGGTTGCCTTCCTTGACCTTGACGTTGACGACGACGGTGTCGCCGGGGCCGAAATCCGGCACCTTGCGCGACATCTGCGCCTGTTCGAACTGCTGGACGATATTCATGGTTGTTCCACCGATGGCTAGTGTTGTAGTTCGCCGGCAGAGGCCCCCACGGAATCGGGTGCGATACGGGCAGTTTGTGGTCGGTGCGGCCGGGCCGCGTCGGACATCCTGTCACGCCTCACGGCGTCGGTGCATCGTTGCGTCTTCGTGTTCCGCGCGAAACTCCTCGAGCAGCGCGCGCATCTTTCCGTCCAGCTCGAGCTTCGCGATGAGGTCCGGGCGCCGCAGCCAGGTCCTGCCGAGCGACTGCTTGAGGCGCCACCGGCGGATCGCCGCATGATCGCCCGACAGCAGCACCTCCGGCACGCCGTCGTAACCGTGCTCGTCCGACCGCGTGTAGTGCGGGCAATCGAGCAGGCCGTCCGCGAACGAGTCCTGCGCGGCCGATTCGGCATTGCCGAGCGCCCCGTCCTTGAGGCGCCCTATCGCGTCGATGAGGACGGCGGCCGCGAGCTCACCGCCCGACAGCACGTAATCCCCGATCGACAGCTCCTCGTCGACGTGCGACTCGATCAGCCGCTCGTCGACGCCTTCGTAACGTCCCGCGAGCAGCACGAGGTGCGGCTCGCTGCCGAGCTGCTCGACGCGCCGCTG
>DATLNY010000491.1:0-4274 GCA_035536495.1 Candidatus Saccharimonadia bacterium
CAGGCGCTCGCCGACGCCCTCGGCCCACGCGGAGCGCCCCCGCACGAACACCGGCACGTCGGCGCCGAGCGCCAGGCCGAGCCCTGCGAGCGCGTCGAGGTCGAGCCCGCAGCCCCACAGCGCGTTGAGGGCCACGAGCACGGTCGCGGCATCGCTGCTGCCGCCGCCGAGCCCGCCACCGAGCGGGATGCGCTTGGCGACCCCGATGTCGGCGCCGAGGTGCGATCCGGCCTGCTCGCGCAACGCATGTGCGGCCCGGATCACGAGGTCATCGTCGGCCGCGACACCGTCGAGCGGGCTCGTGCGCCGGATCGCGCCGTCCTCGCGCACGACGATCTCGATCTCGTCGCCGAAGTCGAGCAGCTGGAACACCGTCTGCAGCAGGTGGTAGCCGTCGGCACGACGACCGACGACGTGAAGGAACAGGTTGAGCTTCGCCGGCGCGGGCCAGCGCGTCGCGATCACTCGTTGCGCCACTGCGCGACGGCGAGCCGCACGGTGTACGGCGGACGGCTCGCTGCGATGCGGACCGGCAGCGGCGGCTCGTGCTGCGCATCGAAGCGACGAAACTCGACGAGCCAGCCCGCTTCGCGGATCGTGCGCGGCAGCCCGGCGTCGTCGAGCTCGACTTCTGCGCGCGGGCTTGCTGCGACGCCGCGCGCCCAGTGCGCCATCTGCTCGATCGGCAGCCGCCAGCCGACTTCGCGCGCGAGCAAGGCCTCGGCGTCGTCGCCGTGCACCGGCTCTCGCCGTGCGCCTTCGAGCGTCAGCGCACCGCCGACGGAAGCGAGCCGCCAGGTCTGGCGCGACACCGGCGCGCGGATCTCGATGACGTAGTCGGCGCCGTCCTGGCGCCACTCGATCCGGCCCGAGCCGCCGTCCTTCCCGTCCGACACCGCGACGCGCCCGTCGAGGGACCAGCGCGCGTGTTCCGCGAGTGCGGCTGCGCGCGCGGCGAGCTCGCTACCGGTCATCGCGCGCCGGGGCGCCGAAGCGCAGCCGGCGAGCACGACGCACGAGAGCGCGATTGCGACGCGTGTCGCGCAACCCGCGCGCGTCACGGCTTGAAGCGTTCGATCGTGCGCTTGAGCGCGCTGTTCTTCGCGTCCTTGCGCGTGCCCTCGGCCCAGACCTTGCGCGCCTCGGCCTTCGCACCAGTGACCCAGAGCACCTCGCCGAGGTGCGCGGCGATCTCGGCATCGGGCTGCAGTTCGTAGGCGCGCTTGAGGTGCCTGATCGACGCCTCGTGGTTGCCGCGCCGGTACTCGACCCAGCCCATGCTGTCGATGATCGCGGGCTCGTCGGGCTTGAGCTCGAGGGCCCTGGCGATCAGCGCGTGCGCCTCCTCGTGCTTGTCGGTGCGGTCCGCGAGCGTGTATCCGAGCGCGTTCAATGCATCGGGATCCTCGGGATTGAGCTCGAGCACGCGGCGCAGGTCGCGCTCGGCGTCCGCGACGCGGTCCATCTGCTCGTACGCGAGCGCGCGCCCGTACAGCAGCCGGCGCTCGTCGGGGAGCGACTTCAGGCCGCGGTCGTAAGCGGCGAGCGCAAGATCGCGGCGCTCCCGGCGCAGCTGCAGCTCGGCTTCGAGCAGGTAGCTCTCGGCGAGCTTCTCGTCGTCGTCGATGCCCGCCGCGCGCAGCGCCTCGAGGTGCGCGAGCGCCTCGTCGCGCTGGCCGGACTCGTCGAGCAGCACGGCGATACGCATCTGCGCATCGAGGAAATGCTCGCCGCGCGGCACTTCGCGATACCAGCGCAGCGCGTCGTCGCGACGCTTTGCGAGCTCGGCCATCTGGCCGAGCAGCTCGAGCCGCGCGGCCGGATGCGGCGGCGGAAGCATCGTCAGCGCCTCGTAGCTCTGCGTGAGCAGCGCCGGGTCGTCGGCGCGCGCGGCATACGCGGCGCGCGCCGCGAGCACTTCGTCGTCGGCCGGGATCGACTCGAGCGTGCGCGCGGCACCGGCGGCGTCGCCGAGCTCGTTCAGCACCGCGGCATAGGTGAGCCGCAGCTCGCGGCTCTTCGGATCGAGCGCGACCGCACGCTCGAAGTCCGCGCGCGCCGCGGCGTTGTCCTTGCTGCGCAGCTTCGTGTGGCCGCGCCACGTCCAGGCCTGCGGCGACTGCGGGAAGCGCGCGACGGCCTTTTCGGCGATCGCGGTCGCGAGCACGTCGCGCTTGAGCTGCTGCGCGACCTGCGAGAGCAACACGAGGCTGTCGGCACCGCCGGGCAGGTCCTTGCGCGCCGAGAGCTTCTCGACCGCGGCGATCACCGCATCGGGATCGGCCGAGCCGATCAGCACTTGCGCTGCGAGCTTGCGTCCCTCGTCGCCGCCTTCGAGGAATTCGAGCAGCGCCGCTTCCGCGCTGCCGAAGTCGCCGGTCAGCAGCGAAATCGCCGCATCGGCCTGCCGGATCCCGGGCGCCTCGGCGTCGAGTGATTTCCAGCGCCGGATCGCCGTGCGCGCGAGCTCCCATTCCTTCGCCGCGAGCGCGACCCTTGCTGCGTGCGCAGCGATCTTCGGATCAGCCGAGAGCTCCGCCGCGCGCACGTAGTGCTTGGCGGCCGACGCACCGCGACCGTCCTGCCAGGCGAACTCGCCCGCGAGCAACGCGGCATTGACGTCGCGGTCGACGTCCGCGGTGACCTTCTCGCTCGAGATCCGCACGTCGTCGGTCGGTGCGGGCTTCGACGGCGCGGTGCCGCACGCGCCCAGCATCGCAACGGACAGTGCCAGCACCAGCAGGCGGATCGGGATCGGGGAATCTGCGTTCACGCGAAACCTCGCTAGGGCCTTGCCGCGACGCCGGTTTTCCTTGTACGCCGCGTGCGGCGGCCTCAGAATCGCGCGGACCGTCATGCCCGCGGCAACGGACGATCGAAAACGCGCGATCGCGCGAGCGTCGCCGCGCGGGCACCGGATTCTCGCATGTCATGAGCCTTCTCGCCCTCGGACTCAACCACCAGACCGCCCCGGTCGCGCTGCGCGAACGCGTCGCCTACGGGCGCCCCGAGGCGCTGCTCGCGCTCGGCGCGTTGCGCGCGCTGGCGGGCGTGCGCGAAGCCGCGATCGTCTCGACCTGCAACCGCACCGAGCTCTACTGCGAAGTCGACGACGGCGGCGAGTCGCAGCTGCGGCGCTGGCTCGCGCAGGACCGCGGGCTCGCGCCGCACCAGCTCGATGAATTCCTCTACCGGCACGAGGACGCCGATGCGGTGCGCCACCTCTACCGCGTGGCAACCGGGCTCGACTCGATGGTGCTCGGCGAGCCGCAGATCCTCGGGCAGGTCAAGGAGGCGTACCACATCGCGCGCGAGGCGGGCACGGTGCATTCCGCGCTCGAGCGGCTGTTCCAGACCGCATTCGCCGTCGCGAAACGCGTGAGGACCGATACGCGCATCGGCGCGAATCCCGTGTCGGTCGCATTCGCGGCGGTGCGGCTCGCGCAGCAGGTCTTCGCCGATCTCGAGAAGTGCACGGTCATGATGATCGGCGCGGGCGACACGATCGAGCTCGTCGCGCAGCACCTCGCGCGCAGCGGCGTCGGGCGCATGCTCGTCGCGAACCGCACGCTCGCGAACGCCGAGGCGCTCGCCGAGCGTCACGACGCGCAGCCGCTCGCGCTCGCCGACCTCGGTCGCCACCTGCACGAAGCCGACGTCGTGATCGCATCGACCGCGAGCCGCGAGCCGGTCGTGTCGCGCGACGCGGTCGCCGCGGCGTTGCGCGAGCGCCGTCGCAAGCCGATGCTGCTGCTCGACCTCGCGGTGCCGCGCGACATCGAGCCCTCGACCGCGTCGCTCGACGACGTCTATCTCTACACGATCGACGACCTCGGCGCGGTGATCGAGGAGAATCTCAGGTCGAGGCGACAGGCGGCACGCGAGGCCGACGCGATCATCGACCTGCAGGTGGAGCATTTCCTCGGCGGCTGGCGCGCCCTCGCCGACAACGGCGTGCTCCGGCGATTGCGCGCGACGGGCGAGTCCGCGCGCGAGCAGGCGCTCGCGAAGGCGCACGAGCAGCTCGCCGCGGGACGGCCCGCCGAAGAAGTGCTAGCCCAGCTCGCGCACGCGCTCACCAACAAGCTGCTGCACGCGCCGAGCGCGAACCTTCGCGCCGCGGCACTGCGCGGCGACGACGACGTGGTGCGGGCGGCCGAGCGGCTGTTCGCACCGCGGAGCTCCGAGCCGGAGGCCGATGCATGACGCCGTCGATCCAGCGCAAGCTCGAGTCGCTCGCCGAACGCCAGCAGGAAGTCGGGCTGCTGCTCTCG
>DATLNY010000492.1:0-6624 GCA_035536495.1 Candidatus Saccharimonadia bacterium
CGCGCGACGGCGACATCTGGCGCTTCCAGCCGGTGTGGTCGCCGGACTCGAAGAAGCTCGCGTACGCGGACAAGCGCCTCAGGCTGCGCTACGTCGAGATCGAGAGCGGCCGCACCTCGGAGATCGACACGAGCGACCAGAACGAGATCACCGAATACACCTGGTCGCCCGACAGCCGCTGGCTCGCCTACACCAAGACCGACGCGACGCGGCTTTCGTCGATCTGGCTCTACGACGTCGAGGGCAAGCGCGCGCAGAAGCTCACGACGAGCACCGCGAACGATTCGAGCCCGGCGTTCGATCCGAAGGGGCGCTATCTCTACTTCGTCTCGAACCGCGACTTCGCGGGCCTGACGTTCAGCGCGTACGAGTTCAACTACCTCTACACCAACGCGACGCGCGTCTACGCGGTGCAGCTTGCGAAAGATGGCCCGGCGCTCAACCGGCCGAAGCTCGACGAGCTCGCCGGCGAAGCTGCGGCGGCCGCGGAGAAAAAGTCCGCGGACGATGCGCCGAGCCCGGAGCCCGTGCGCGTCGCGATCGACCTCGAGGACATCAACGACCGAATCGTCGCGCTCAACGTGCCGCCGGGCCAGTATCTCGGGCTCGCGGCGAACGCAACGCACGTGTTCTTCCTCTCGGGCAACCCGCAGCAGGGCCCGCTCGCGCTGAAGTCGATCGCGCTCGACGGCGACAAGCCCGAGGACGTCGTCGCGGCCGGCGTCACGGGCTATGTGCTGGCGGCCGGCGGCGAGAAGCTGCTCGTGCGCCAGACCAACGATTTCGCGATCGTCGAGGCGAAGCCGGCGCAGGATCCGACCAAGTCGAAGCTCGCGACCGAGCGCATGGAGGTCAAGGTCGACCCGCGCATCGAATGGCGCCAGCAGTACCTCGACGCGTGGCGGATCCTGCGCGACTGGTTCTACGACGAGAACCTGCACGGCGGGCGCGAGCGCTGGCACGCGATCAGGGAACGCTACGCCGAGCTCGTGCCGCACCTGGCGCACCGCAGCGATCTGGACTACATCCTGCACGAGGTCGCGGGCGAAGCGAACGCGGGCCACGTCTACGTCGCGTCGTCGACCGACGTGCCGGGTGTCGCGCGGCGCCCCGGCGGCTTCCTCGGTGCGGAGTTCGAGCGGCACGAATCGGGCAACTTCCGCATCGCGAAGATCTTCCGCGGCGAGAACTGGGACTCAGCGAACCGTTCGCCGCTGACCGAGCCCGGCGTGCGCGTCGAGGTCGGCGAGTTCGTCACGGCGGTCGACGGCGTGCCGGCCGATTCGGTCGAGAACTTCTACGAGCTGCTCGAGAACAAGGCCGATCGCGTCGTCGCGCTCTCGGTCAATGCGAAGCCTCGCCGCGACGGCTCGCGCGAGGTGCTCGTGCGCACGCTCGCGAGCGAGCGCGCGCTGCGCTACATGGACTGGGTCGCGAGCCGGCGCGCGCTCGTCGACAGCCTCTCGAAAGGGCGCATCGGCTACGTCCACGTGCCGAACACCTCGACCGACGGCAACCGCGAGCTCGCGAAATGGTGGCCCGCGCTCGTGCACAAGGACGCGATCATCATCGACGACCGCTACAACGGCGGCGGCTTCATCCCCGACCGCATGATCGAGCTCGTCGCGCGCGCGCCGCTCAACTACTGGAAGCGCCGCGACATGCAGCCGCAGCCGACGCCGTTCCTCTCGCACGCAGGGCCGAAGGCGATGCTGATCAACGGCATGTCCTCGTCGGGTGGCGACGCGTTCCCGTACTACTTCCGCAAGCTGAAGCTCGGTCCGCTGATCGGCACGCGCACCTGGGGCGGACTCATCGGCATCTCGGGCAACCCGCAGCTCGCCGACGGCGGCGGCATCCTCGCAGCGACCTTCCGCTTCATGGATCCCGACGGCACCTGGGCGGTCGAGAACGAAGGCGTCGCACCGGACATCGAAGTCGTCGATCGCCCCGAGCTGCTCGCGCTCGGTCGCGATCCGTCGATCGAGAAAGCCGTCGCGGTGCTGCTCGGGAGTCTTGCCGCGAATCCGCCGAAGCCCGTCGTCGCGCCGCAGCCGCCGCAGCGGTTCGGCGAGGAGTGAGCACGGCGCGCCCGGGTCCGGCAATGCAGACGGCGCGATGAAGGCGTGGGTCTATCGCAGCGCGCGCCAGGCCGACACGTACGTGTTCCTGCGCGAGCGCGACGATTTCGCATGCCTGCCCGAGGTGCTCGCGCAGCGGCTCGGGCTGCTCGAGCAGGTGCTCGAGATCGAGCTGACGCCCGAGCGGCGCCTCGCGCGCAGCGACGTCGCGACGGTGCTGGGCGATCTGACCGAGCAAGGCTTCCACCTGCAGTTGCCGCCGCGGCCGCCCCGGTCGCCGCTGGCGTGAGCCGGTCGTCGCGCCGGGGCCGGAATTTCCAGCAAACCGCGCGCAGGCGTTCCGTATACTGCGGCCATGGTTTCGCCCGGGGGCCGCATCGCGGCTAACTTCGCGCGCTTGCGCTATTTCCTGCCGGCGGTCGTGCTGACGCTCGCGACGGGATTCGTCGAGCATCCGGCGGTGCTCGTCGCGCTGCTGCTCGCGCAGCCGCTCTACGTCGCCGGCGCCGTGTCGGCGCTCGGCTACCTGCTCGAACCGGATTTCGGCACGCTCGTGCTGCGGCGTGGCAGCGCGTTCCTCGTGTTGCTGTCGGCGTACGCGGCGTTCGTCGCGCTCGTGCTCGGCACGCCGGCCGTGTGGCTCGCGCGCGAGGCGACGCCGGCGCATGCGCTGCTGCTTTCGCTCGGGGTCGCGATCGCGGTCGCTTCGCTGTGGCGGATCTGGCCCGCGTTCGGGCGGTTGTTCGTCGGGGACGACGCGTATCCCGAGCCCGGCGCCGAAGCCGGCTCCTGGCTCGTCGCGGCGCAGCGCCGCGCGCTCGCGTTCGCGACGCACCTCGGGCGCGAGCGCGACCCGTACTTCGCCCGCGGCCTGCCGGTCGCGCTCGCGCTGCTCGTCATGGTCGCCGGCGCGATGGGCCTCGCGGGACTGGGCAACATGCTGCCGTTCGAGCTTCGCCTGAGCGCGCTGTGGGCCTATGCGATCGTCGCGTGCCCGCTCGCCGCGACGATCATCGCGCGCGCGTCCGAACGCCTGCTGCTCGACGACGCGGTCGACGACGCCGACGATGCAGCGGCGAGCGCGGCGGACGAAACGCCGGTGCTGGCGCCGGCCGATGCCGAAACGCGTGACACGCAACTGCAGCGCGCGGCAGCAACCGGCCACGTCGCGCTCGCGCTCGCGCTGCTCGACGCCGGCGCGCGCGCCGATCGCCTGCCCGCTGCGGAGGCGCGCGACCAGCGCTCCCTGCTGATGCATGCCGCGACCTGTGCCGACCCGCGCCTGATGCGCGCGCTGATCGCGAAGGGCGCCGACGTCAACCGCGCCGTCGGCGGCCTGACGCCGCTGCTCGCCGCGACGCGCGACAGCCACCAGGGCCGGCCCGATGCGGTCATGACGCTCGTCGCGAACGGCGCGGACCCGCGCACGACCGATGCCGAGGGCAATACGCCGCTGCATTACGCGGCGCTGTCGTGCGAAGCCGCGGTCGCCGCGATCCTCGTCGACGCGGGCGCCGAGCTCGACGTCGCGAACCGCGACGGCGCGACCCCGCTCGGCGCTGCGTGCGCGTCCGGCAACGCGACGCTCGCGCGCTACCTGCTCGACCGCGGCGCGAAGCCCGACGTCGCGCGTGCGCAACCGGCACTGATCGCGGCCGCCGCGGCCGCCGACGATCACCCGGCGCTCGCGAAGCTCCTGCTCAAGCACAAGGCGACGGTCGACGCGACCGACCGGCTCGGGCGTACCGCGCTGCACGCGGCCGCACTGCACGGCCATGCGGGTTTCGCCGAGGTGCTGCTCGCGGCCGGCGCGGGCGCCGGTGCGCGCGACGGGCACGGCGTCTCGCCATTGATGGACGCCGCGCGCGGCGGTTCGAACAAGGTCATCGCGTTGCTGCGGACGCGCCGGCCCGATCCGGATTGCGTGGACGCCCAGGGCCGCAGCGCGCTCGTCATCGCGTGCCAGTCGCTGCGCGCCGACGACGAGACGGTGCGGCTGCTGCTCGCGCTCGGGGCCGACGCGACGCTCGCGACGCGCGAGGGCCGCGGCGCGATCGAGTACGCCGTCGCGGCGGGCCGCTGGGGCGCGGTCGCGCTGATCGACCCCGCGTTCCCGTTGCCGTCGGCGGTCGACGACGTGCACGTCGGCGTGTTCGCGCCCGAAGGCGCGAGCCGACTCGAGCTCGTCTGCGGCGCGATCGCGCACGGACGGCTCGCGATCGCCGACGAGTTGCTGCGCCTGCGCCCGGCGCTGACCGAGCCGGAGTTGCTCGTCGCCGCGCGCGCGGCGCTCGGCGTGCAGGACCCCGGCGCGCTCGAGCTCGTGCTGCGGCACGGCCTGTCGCCCGATGCGCGCGAGGCCGGCGGTGCGAGCCTGATCGAGCTCGCGGCGGCGTCGCGGCCGGTCGCGGCGGTGCAGCTCGAGCGCCTGTTCGAGCGCGGTGTGCAGCCTGGCGGCACGCGCGTGCTCGTCGCGCTCGGCGATTCAGCGGCCGCGGCGGCGTGCGTCGCAGAGCCCTACGCGCTGCTCGCGCTCGAACGCGGCGCGGATCCCTGGGGGCTCGACGAGTCGGGCCGCACGCTGCTGCATCGCGCGCTCGCACACCGCCAGTACGCGCTGTTCGATGCGCTGCTCGCACGCGGCCTCGATCCGAACGCCGCCGATGCACGCGGCCGTACGCCACTGCACGAGCTCGCGGCGCTGCCCGAATCGGACTCGATCGCGCTTGCACGCGCGTTGCTGCGCGCCGGGGCCGATCCCGAGCGCGCGGCACGCGACGGACAGACGCCGCTCGGCGCCGCGCTCGCGGCGGGGCGCGCCGCGTTCGCGCACGAGCTGACCTGGTCGCACGGATTCCGGCATCCCGGGCGACGCCTGCTGCCGCAGGACCTGCCCGCCGCCGCGGCGCTCGGCGATGCCGCGGCGGTCGAGCGGCTGCTCGCGATCGGCCTGCCGATCGACGGACGCGATGCGCAGGGCGCGACCGCCCTGCTGCGTGCCTGCGGCGCGGGCCATGGCGCGCTGGCGGCGCTGCTGCTCGCGCGCGGCGCCGACGCGACGCTCGCCGCGGCGACCGGCGCGACGGCGTTGTCGGCCGCGATCAGCGCGCAGCGCGTCCCGATCGTCGCGCTGCTGCTCGACCACGGCGTTGTCGCCGACCAGCCGCTGTCGGGCGGCAGCACGCCGCTGATGGTCGCCGCGGCGCTCGGCTTCGATCCGATCGCCGCGCTGCTGCTCGCGCGCGGCGCCGATGCACAGGCGCGCGACGAACACGGCAATGGCGCGCTGCATGCCGCCGCCCAGCATGCATTCGCGTCGGGCGACGCCGGCGCCGGGTCGCTGCTCGAGCGCCTCGCCGCGGCCGACGCCGGTTTCGACAGCGCCAATGCCCAGGGCGACACGCCGCTGCTGCTGCTGCTCGGCGCAGGCACCGCGCCGGGCGCGCCGCCGCGGCAGCGCGAGTTGCCCGCGCTCGCGCAGGCACTGCTCGCGCGCGGCGCCGATCCCGACGCGCAGGACAGCCGTGGCGTCAGTTGCCTGCATGCTGCGGCGATGCACGGCCGGCTCGACGTCTGCGAGCTGCTGCTGCGCGCGGGCGCCGATCCAGAGCGGCGCGACCGGCTCGGACGCAGCGCGCACGACATCGCCCTGATGCTCGGTTATGCCGACGTCGGCGCTGCGCTGAAGCGCTCGGCTGCGCGGCAGACGGCGCACGAGAATGCGCGCTAGCGGCCGCCGCGCCGTTAACATCGACGCCCAACCCGACGGGCGCGCGCCATGACTCACGAGCTTTCGGTCGTCGTCCCCTGCTACAACGAGGTCGGGACGATCGCGTCGCTGCTGCGCGCGGTCCGCGCGAGCGGGATCGAGTCGCTGCAGCTCATCGTCGTCGACGACAGCTCGAGCGACGGCACGCGCGCGCTGCTCGAAGGCGAGCTCGCACCGCTCGTCGACGTGCTCGTCGCGCACGAGGTCAACCGGGGCAAGGGCGCGGCGCTGCGCTCGGGCATCGCGCGCGCGACCGGCCGCTACGTACTGATCCAGGACGCCGACCTCGAATACGACCCGGCCGAGTACGCGGCGCTGCTTCGGCCGTTGCGCGCCGACAAGGCCGACGTCGTGTTCGGCAGCCGCTTCCTCGCGGGCGGCGAGCGGCGCGTGCTCTATTTCTGGCATTACCTCGGCAACAAGTTGCTGACGCTCGCGTCGAACGTGTTCTCGAACCTCAACCTGTCCGACATGGAGACCTGCTACAAGGTCTTCCGCCGCGAGCTGATCCAGTCCCTGACGCTGCGCGAGGACCGCTTCGGGTTCGAGCCGGAGATCACCGCGAAGATCGCGCGCCTGCCGAACGTGCGCATCTACGAGATCGGCATCTCGTACTACGGGCGCACCTACGCCGAAGGCAAGAAGATCGGCTGGCGCGACGGCGTGCGCGCGCTCTACTGCATCGCGAAGTACGGCCTGCTGCGGGCCGACTGAGTTGGCAGCCGTCCCGCCCGCGATCGATACGCTGTTGGCGGAAGCGCACTGGTTGCTGCA
>DATLNY010000493.1:0-2557 GCA_035536495.1 Candidatus Saccharimonadia bacterium
ATCCCAGCCCGGCACGTACGGCGAGCGGAAGCCGCCGATCAGCTTCGAGCGGACGACGATGTCCTTCAGGATCTTGTTGAGCGCGTGCCCGATGTGGATCTCGCCGTTCGCATAGGGCGGACCGTCGTGCAGCACCCACAGCGGCCGGCCCTCGGCGTGGCGCTGCACGCGCTCGTAGAGCCCGTCGGCCTCCCACTGCGCGAGCATGCCCGGCTCGCGATTCGCGAGGTCGCCCTTCATCGGGAACGGCGTATCGGGCAGGTTGATCGTGTTCTTGTAGTCCTGGCTCACGCGTGGTTTCCCGGGTTTTCGGCCAGCACCGCGCGCGCTCGCGCGGCGTCACGGTGCATCTGCTGGATCATCGCCTCGAGCGTCTCGAAGCGCTCCTCGTCGCGCAGCTTCGCGACGAACTCGACTTCGATGCGTCGTGCATAGAGGTCGCCGTCGAAGTCGAACACGTGCGCTTCGAGCAAGGGCTCGATCCCGCCGACCGTCGGCCGCGTGCCGACGCTCGCGACGCCCGCGGCGTACGCAAGCCCTGCCCCGCTGATGCGCACCGCATAGATCCCCCGAACCGGCGCGACGCCGAAACGCATCCTGACGTTCGCGGTCGGGAAACCGAGCTTGCGCCCGAGCATGTTGCCGCGCACGACGCGCCCGCTCATCGCATAGCGCCGGCCGAGCATGCGCTCGGCGCGTCCGAGCTCGCCTGCGAGCAGCGCGGCCCGGATCGCGGTCGCGCTGATGCGTTCGGTGCCGTCGACCACGACGTCGATCGCATGCGCGGCGTACCCGTACCTCGCGCCGAGCGCGTGCAGCAGGTTGAAGTCGCCCATGCGCCGCTGGCCGAAACGGAATTCGCGTCCTACCCAGACCTCGCGCATCGCGAGCCGCTGCACGAGCACGCGCGCGACGAACGCGTCGGCCGACACCGACGCAAGCCGCGCGTCGAAGCGCAGGAAGCCGACGCGATCGGCGAACCCGCACAGCAGCCGCGCCTTTTCGTACGGCGTCGAAAGGCGCGGCACCGAGGCGCGGCCGCCGAAGTGCTGGCGCGGCAGCGGCTCGAAGCTCAGTGCGATCGCGTCGCAGGAGAGCGCCGTGGCGCGCTCCCGCACGCGCTCGAGCAGGATGCGATGCCCGCGATGCACGCCGTCGAACGCGCCGATCGCGACGACGCTGCCGCGCGGCGCGAGGCACTGGCCTTCGACGTCGCGAAATACCGGGCTCATGAGGGGGCGAAGTATATAGGACGGCGCACCAGCGCCCGATGCGCCTGCTTGCCTACTCGCGTAGATGGCCGGGCCGCAGCCCGAGCGCGAGCAGCGCGAGCGCGTAGGTCGCCGTGGCCGCGCCGATGACCCACGCGAGATGCGCGATGCGCCAGTACGGCGCGAGCTGCTGCCACGGCCCGACCTGCGCGCGAGCGACGACGAGCACCACGACCATCGCCGAAACTGCAACTGCGAGCTGCGCGAGGAACCGGCCCCAGCCACGCTGCGGCGCCGCGATCCCCTGCCGCCGCAGGTATCGCCACAGCAGCGCCGCGTTGACGATGCCCGCGAGCGCCGTCGCGAGCGCGATGCCCGCGTGCGCGCCTTCGACCTCGTACCACCACAACGGCCCGACGATCGCGATGCCGAACACGAGGTTCGCAACGACCGTCCACAGCGCCGCGCGCACCGGCGTGCGCGTGTCCTGCCGCGCGAAGAACGCCGGCGCGAGCACCTTCGCGAGCATGAAACCCGGCAGCCCGATCGACATCGCGACGAGCGAGAGCGCGGTCATGCGCGTGTCGAACGGCGTGAAGCGCCCGTACTGGTACAGCGTCGCGTTGATCGGTTCGGCGAGCGCGATCAGGCCTGCCGCCGCCGGCAGCGCGACGAGCAGCACCATGCGCATGCCCCAATCGAGCGCCTGCGCATAACCGACGGTGTCGGTCGCCGCGTGCCGGCGGGACAGGTGCGGCAGGATCACGGTGCCAAGCGCGACGCCGAACATCCCGAGCGGGAACTCGAGCAGCCGGTCGGTCAGGTAGAGCCAGGTCTGGCTGCCGGTCGCGAGCAGGGATGCGAACGCGGTGCCGACGATCAGGTTGATCTGCGCGGCCGAGGAGCTGAAGATCGTCGGCAACATCAGCCGGAACACGCGCCGGACGCCTTCGTGGCGCAGGTCGAGGCGCAGGCGCGGCACCGCGCCGATCCGCGCGAGCGCGAGCCACTGCACGACGAGCTGCACGACACCCGCGCCGAACACGCCCCACGCGAGCGCGGTGATCGACATCCCGAGCAGCGGCGCGAGCCACAACGCAGCCGCGATCACGGCGAGGTTGTGCAGCACCGGCGTCAGCGCGGGCACCGCGAAGCGGCCGTTGCTGTTGAGTACCCCGCCCGCGAGCGCAGTCAGCGAGATGAAGATGAGGTACGGGAACGTGATGCGAAGCATCGTCGTCGTCGCGGCGAACTTCTCGGGCTCGTCGAGCGAGCCCGGCGCGAACAGTGCGACGATCGCCGGCGCGACGAGCATCCCGATCGCGGTCACGACGAGCACGGCCGCG
>DATLNY010000494.1:0-5726 GCA_035536495.1 Candidatus Saccharimonadia bacterium
CACAGTGACCCCGTCCGGTCCTGCACGAGTGCGACGCTGCCGGTCACCGGAGCGCGACCAGCGAGCGGCCCGTCATCTCGCCGGGCTGCGGCAGCCCCATCAGCGCGAGCACGCTCGGCGCGAGGTCCGAAAGCGCGCCCCCGGGCAGCAGCGTCGCATCGCGCCCGAAATAGACGAGCGGCACCGGCCCCAGGGTATGCGCGGTGTGCGGCTGGTCGCTCGCTTCGTCGCGCATCTGCTCGAGGTTGCCGTGGTCCGCCGTCACGAGCATCTCGCCGCCGGCGACGCGCAGCGCGGCGACGATCTCGCCGAGCGCCCAGTCGATGGTCTCCGCGGCCTTGACGGCCGCGGCGAACACGCCGGTGTGCCCGACCATGTCCGCATTCGCGATGTTGCAGACGATGACGTCGTACACGCGCGAGCGGATCGCGTCGCAGAGCTTCGCGGTGACTTCGGGGCAGCTCATCTCGGGCTTCAGGTCGTACGTCGCGACCCTCGGGCTCGGCACGAGGATGCGGTCCTCGCCGGCGAACGGCTGCTCGCGCCCGCCGTTGAAGAAGAACGTCACGTGCGCGTATTTCTCGGTCTCGGCGATCCTGAGCTGCCTCAGCCCCAGCGCAGCGAGGTACTCGGGCAGCGTGTTGCGCGTCGATTGCGGCGCGAATGCAACCGCGGTGACGGGCAGGTCCGCGGCGTACTCGGTCAGCGTCACGAATTCCGCGAGCGCGATCGCGCGCGGGCGTACGAAGCCGTCGAAACCGGGTGCGACGAACGCGCGCGTCAGCTCGCGCGCGCGGTCGGCGCGGAAATTCATGAACACGACGGCGTCGCCGTCGCGCATCGGCGCGTGCTCCGCGAGCACAGTCGGCCTGACGAATTCGTCCGTCTCGCCGCGCGCATACGCCGCCGCGAGCGCCGCGACGGGATCGGGCGCGTGGTGCTCCGCGTGCGCGTCGGTGATCGCTCGATACGCCGGCTCGACGCGTTCCCAGCGGTTGTCACGATCCATCGCGTAGTAACGGCCCGTGACGGTCGCGACGCGCGCGCCGGTCTCGTGGCACCGGGCAAGCAGGCGCTCGAGGCTCGCCCCGGCGCTCTGCGGCGGCGTGTCACGCCCGTCGAGGAATGCGTGAACCGCGACGTCGCGCGCGCCGCCGCGATCGCATGCGTCGAGCAGCGCGAGGATGTGGTCCTCGCTCGCATGGACGCCGCCGGGGGACAGCAGGCCGAACACGTGCAGCGTGCCGCCGCCGCGCGCGACCTCGATCGCGCGCGCGAGCGCCGGGTTGCGCGCGAAGCTGCCGTCGCGCACCGACTCGTCGATGCGCGTGAGGTCCTGGTACACGACGCGGCCCGCGCCGATGTTCATGTGCCCGACTTCGGAATTGCCCATCTGCTCCGGCGGCAGCCCGACGTGCAGGCCGTGCGTCTGCACGAGCGTGTGCGGGCAGGTTTCGACGAGGCGGCGCCAGTTCGGCAATCGCGCCTGCGCGATCGCGTTGTGGTCGGTTTCGTCGCGGTGGCCCCAGCCATCGAGGATCAGCAGCAGGACGGGCTTCGGACGGCTCAAGATTCGATCGCGCGGGCGGGAACCGCGCCATCGTAACGTAGCCGCGCCGGCACCATGACTTTCGTCCTATAAACCCTGCGCGCGGGATCGGCGTCCATACGGGGCAACCTCCACGCCAGGAACCCCGCCATGAACCGCATCAAGCTGCGACTCGCCTCCGCGATCGCGATCGCGATCGCCGCGGCCGCCACTGCCGCGCCGTCGCTCGCGCACGACGACGACACCGACGCCGGCGGCAACATCAGCCGCGTCAACAAGAGCATCTCGATCGACGACGGCGCGAAAGCCGGCGACCTCGACACCGTCAACGGCAGCATCCGCGTCGGCGACAACGCGACGATCCGCAGCGCCGAGACCGTCAACGGCAGCGTCCGGCTCGGTCGCGGCGCGCACGCCGATTCGGTCGACACCGTCAACGGCGGCATCACGCTGTCGGAGGACGTCACCGTCGCGGACGACGTCGAGGCCGTCAACGGCAGCATCGAGCTCGAGCGCGGCGCCGACGTCGTCGGCGAGCTTTCGAACGTCAACGGCGCGATCGAAGTGCGCGCCGCGCACGTCGGCGGACGCATCGAGACCGTCGCGGGCGACGTCCGCATCCTCGACGGCGCGCGCGTCGACGGCGGCATCCTCGTCGAGAAGCCGAGCGGCTCGAACTTCAGCTGGAAGCAGAACCGCCCGCCGCGCATCGTGATCGGCGAGAACGCAGTCGTCGGTGGCGAGCTGCGCTTCGACCGCGAAGTCGACCTGCACGTCCATTCGACGGCGAAGATCGGCAAGGTCATCGGCGCCGAGCCGAAGCGTTACACGGGTTCCGCTCCGTTCTGATGCACTGCGGTGTTTCCCCTCTCCCTCCGGGAGAGGGGATATTCGACGCAACCTGACGCGAACGGTGGCGCGGCTACAATGCCGCGTCCCCTTTCGTCGCCCAGGAGCAACACCGATGCGTCGCCTTCTCTACGCGCTGCCCCTCGCCGCGCTCGTTGCGTGCCAGCAGGAAACCCCGCCCGCCGAAACCCCGGCGCCGGCCGCACCGGTCGCGACCGCACCCGCGGCGCAGCCGCCGCAGCGCGCGCACGAGTTCAAGCCGGCGATCGACGCCGGCGACTTCGCACGCCACGTCGAGACGCTCGCGTCCGATGCGTTCGAGGGCCGCGCGCCCGGCAGCGCCGGCGAACGCTTCACGACGACGTACCTGCAGAGCGAGTTCGAGCGGATCGGCATCGAGCCCGGCAACAACGGCAGCTTCTTCCAGTCCGTGCCGATGGTCGAGACGACGGCCGATGCCGGCACGACGCTCTCGATCGCCGTCGGCGGCGCGACGCAGACGCTCGCGATGGGCAACGACATGGTCGTCGGCACGCGCACCGGCGAGCCCATCGTCAAGGTCGACGCGAGCGAGCTCGTGTTCGTCGGCTACGGCGTCAACGCGCCCGAGGCGGGCTGGAACGATTACGAGGGCCTCGACGTCAAGGGCAAGACCGTCGTCGTGCTCGTCAACGACCCGGGCTTCCTGCGCAAGGATCCCGAGCTGTTCAAGGGCCCGGCGATGACGTACTACGGCCGCTGGACCTACAAGTTCGAGGAAGCCGCGCGCCAGGGTGCCGCGGGCGCGCTGATCGTGCACGACACGGAACCGGCGTCGTACGGCTGGGACGTCGTGCGCAATTCCTGGAGCGGCGCACAGTTCGAATTGCCTCCGAGCGAGGATCCGTCGCCGCGGCTGCAGTTCGAGGGCTGGCTCACGGGCGAAGCCGCGACGGCGCTGTTCGCTGCGGCCGGCAAGGATCTCGCGCAGCTGAAGCAGGCCGCCGACGCGCGCGGCTTCAAGCCGATCCCGCTCGACGCGAAGCTCTCGCTCGAGCTCAAGAGCACGACGCGCTCGAAGAGCTCCGACAACGTCGTCGGGCTGCTTCGCGGCGCGAGCAAACCCGACGAGGCGATCGTCTACATGGCCCACTGGGACCACCTCGGCAAGCACGAGGACGAGCCCGGCGACAACATCTACAACGGCGCGATCGACAATGCGACCGGCGTCGCCGGCGTGCTCGAGATCGCCGAGGCGTTCGCGCGGCAGGATCCGAAGCCCGCGCGCAGCGTCGTGTTCTTCCTGCCGACGCTCGAGGAATCGGGCCTGCTCGGCTCGAAGTACTACGCCGCGCACCCGCCGATCCCGCTCGAGAAGACGATCGCCGCGATCAACATGGATGCGATGTCGGTCGCGGGCCGCACGCGCGACGTCGCGGTCATCGGTCACGGCCAGTCCGAGCTCGAGGACCTGCTGACGGAAGCGCTGAAGGGACAGGATCGCGTCATCGTGCCGGAGCCCTCGCCCGAGCGCGGCTACTACTTCCGTTCGGACCATTTCAACTTCGCGAAGCAGGGTGTCCCGTCCCTGTACGCGAAGTCCGGCAACGACGTGCGCGAAGGCGGCGTGACCGTCGGGGTCGCGGCGACGGATTCATACACGAAGGATCGCTACCACAAGCCCGGCGACGAATACGACCCCGCGACGTGGAAGCTCGACGGCACGATCGAGGACGTCACGGCGCTCTACGAGGTCGGCAAGCGCATCGCGACCGGCGACATCGCGCCGACCTGGCGCGCCGACAGCGAGTTCGCGGCCGCGCGCAAACCCAAGGCGCCGTAACGTCGCGGGAAAAAGGGGCCAGAGTGAATTTGCGGACGGAGGTGTTCGATCTTCGCCTCGCCTTACGGCCGCAAATTCACTCTGGCCCCTTTTTCCTCTCCGCGAGATGCGGGCGCATCGCATCCGCCATCTCGCGCGGCCGTTCCATCATCGGCATGTGGCCGCAGCCCGCGAGCACGACGTCCTTCGCGCGCGGCAATCGCGCGCGAATCGTCGCGACCGAGCTGACGTCGAGGATGCGGTCGCCGTCGCACCAGACGACCAGCGTCGGCGCGGCAATCGCGGGCAGCTCATGCTCGAGCCGGAATGCTTCGTCGTCGCGGCCCATCCGAGCCAGGAGATCGGCCTGGAACGCATGCCGCGCACGCGTTCGCGCGATCAGCACATCCTTGAGGCGCGACGGCAGCCACGGCGGCTCGACGAACAGCTCGCGCATGAACGCATCGAACTCGTCGCGCGTCCCGAAATTGAACGGCGTCTCCCCGGCGAGCACGCGCCGTGCGAACGCATTCGGTTCGAAGCGCACACCGGCGGTCGAGACGAGCGAAAGCGACTCGATCCGCTCGGGATGGCGCGCGGCATGGAGCCCAGCGACGTGCCCGCCCATCGAATGCCCGACGAGGTGCACGCGCGACAGCGACAGCGCATCGAGGAACGCGCCGAGGCGCTCGGCCTGGGCCACGACCGTGTAGTCCTCGCCGTCGCGCCGTTGCGATTCGCCCCAGCCCGCGAGGTCGGGGATCACGACACGATGCCGCTCGCTCAATTGCGCGGCGAGCGCGAGCCAGTTCTCCTTCGAGCCCGAGAAGCCGTGCACGAGCACGACGGTCGGGCCGTCGCCGCCGTCGTAGTAGTGCCAGCGATGACCCGCCGCATCGAGCGTGTGCTCGCGCACGCCGGCGGTCCACGCGAGCCGGAAGTACTCGGCCTCGAGGAACAATTCGGGCTTGCGCCAGTACGCGACCGCCTCGATCGCGACGCCGAGCACGAAGATCGCGAGCAGGAACTTGAGGAACCGCTTCATCGCGCCGCCGTCAGGACGCGGGTTTCGCGGCGAGCTTCTCGGCGACGGTCTTCGACGTCAGCGGGTGGTAGCCGGGCTTCGCCTTCGCGAACACGCGCTCGGCCCACGCCTTGTTCCCGGGCGACTTCGCGAGCTCCTCGTACAGCGGCACGACGAGCTTGCGCCGCCCGATCCCGACGAGGTGCGCCTCGAGCGGCGCGCGGATCGGCTCGTAATCCGCGCGGATGCCCGACAGGAACCAGCGCATCGCGATCTCGGCATTGCCGGTGCGCGTGAGGTTCCACGCCGCGTCGATCGAGGCGAGCTGCTCCTTCGTCGCGTCTTTCGGGATGCCGTTCAAGAAATGCAGCCATTCCTGCGTGACCCAGTCGCGGGCGCCGAGCGCGTCGGCCTCGAGCTCGCCCGCGAAGAATTTCTCGCGCGCCGCATCGACCGCATCGAGCCGCGGCGACTTCTGGCGCAGCGCGCTGGCCGGGAGGCCC